>DDFE01000164.1:14359-14608 GCA_002336985.1 Sphingomonadales bacterium UBA1936 | reverse complement strand
CCTATGCGCGCTGGGCGGGTGCACGATTGCCGACCGAATTCGAGTGGGAGGGCGGTGCCGCCGATCCCGCCATGAAGGACGTGTTCGGCAAGGTCTGGCAATGGACCGCTTCCGCGTTCCTGCCCTATCCCGGCTTTCGTCCGACCGAGGGGGCCGTCGGCGAGTACAACGGCAAGTTCATGAGCGGACAGATGGTGCTGCGCGGGTCGAGCATCGCGACACCCGATGGAACAAGCCGCGTCACCACGC
>DDFE01000164.1:0-14193 GCA_002336985.1 Sphingomonadales bacterium UBA1936 | reverse complement strand
AATTCGGTTCGGGCTCGTCGACGAAGACGCCGCACCTGCTTCGTGCCGTCGCGCCATCGGCTTATGTCCCCATCGATATTTCAGGCGATTTCCTGCGGTCGTCGTCTGCCGCGCTGGCCGCCGATTTTCCGGAGCTGCCGGTGTTGCCGGTGGAGGCGGACTTCACGCGTCCGCTTGCCCTGTCCGAAGAGATCGCGGACTTGCCCCGGCTCGGCTTCTTCCCCGGCTCGACGATCGGCAACCTGATCGCGCGCACCGCGACCGACCTGTTGCGCACGATGCGCGCATCTCTCGGTACCGGTGCGATGCTGCTGATCGGCATGGACCGGGTGAAGGATGTCGACACCCTGCTCGCTGCTTATGATGACGCGGCGGGGGTCACGGCGCGGTTCAACACCAACCTGCTGACGCGGATCAACCGCGAGCTGCGGGGCACTGCGCCGCACGACGCCTTCCGCCACGAGGCGCGCTGGAACGACAATTATGCGCGCATCGAAATGCACCTGGTCGCGACGCGCGATGTGTCTTTTGCCGTCGACGGGCATGATTTCTCGATGCTGGCGGGTGAGAGCATTCACACCGAGAACAGTCATAAATACGGTCCCCGCGATGCGCGACTGCTGCTGCGTGCCGGGGGCTGGTCGCCGATCGCCGAATGGACCGACGCGACCGACCGGTTCGCGCTGATCCTCGCCGAAGCACGGCCGGAAAAGTCGGCGCCCTAACGCACAACGGCGCGCCAGGTCGTGATGTAATCGGTGCTGCCGCGGCACTCACCCATCTCCGCCTGTTCGGCGAGGCGGAAACGGGTGCCGTCCCATGCGAAGCTCTGCATCGTGCCGCAATCACCGAGGCCGCGCCCCTTGGCATAGGTCTTGAGCAGCCGTGCCTTCTCGTCCCAGTCGGCATTGACCAGACCTAGTTCTGGATTTTCTCTCGCACCCATGCCGGTCGTCGTATCGAAGCGTGCTCGGACCAGCGGCGTCCCGGTGTTTCCGGCGATCGTCGCCACCGACCAGTAGTTATACGCACCGTTGTCGCAGGGTGTGGGCACAAGGATGAGTGTATGCGTGGCGTCCAGCCGGTGCGCCTCCGGCTTGTAGTCCGACATGTCCGCCGCGCAGTCATTCTCACCAGCGAACTTCCGCGCCTCCGCCGCGCGAAACCGCGCAGGTAGCAGCTTCGGCACTTTGGGGGTGGCGATCACCGGCACGGCAGGCGCCGGGCGGACGGTGGTTGCCGAACCCTTCGCTACCAGCGCGGTAACGGTGCCGACGCGCTTCTGCTGATCGTCGATATAGCGCAGCGCCGCGCTTGCACCCGCGGGTGAGATAGTCGCGATGCGCTTGCCCTTGGCATCCAGCACCTCGATCCGTTTGGCCGTCGTTACAGTCGCGATCATTTTCAGCGCATCGGCGGGCAGGATGGTGACGTCGCCGGACTTCACCACCAGGCGTATGCCGCTCCGTTTCCCATCGGCAGCCACGATGGCTGCGCCGTCGTTCTGGGGCACCAGCGAGATTTCGGGGATGGCATTCGCGCCCGGTCCGCGCTTCACGATCATCGTGGCGCTGTCGTCGTCGGGCACTTCGGGCATCAGCGCGACCGCCTGGCAGGTGCGGCCATTGTCGCATCCGACCGTCCAGTCCCTGAACGTCTTGAGTTCGCCCGGATGGACCGCCACGGTGGCGAGTGCGAGCAACGCGATCATGAAGGGCCCCCTAGCTGAATCGGATGCCCGAGCTTAGGGCAAGCCGCACAGCTTGAGGAGACAGGGCGTGAAGACAATCGGCGTGATCGGGGCGGGACAGATGGGCGCGGGCATCGCGCAGGTCTCGGCAGCCGCGGGTTATCGCACCCTGCTGTCCGATCGCGACGTGGCGCTGGCGGAAAAGGGCAAGGCGGGGATCGCCAAGGCCCTCGGTCGCCTCGTCGAAAAGGAAAAGCTGACTTCAGAGGCGCGCGACGCGACGCTGGCAAAGATCGAAACCGTGGGCGACACGTCCGGCTTCGGCGATTGCGACCTCGTGATCGAGGCGGCGACCGAACGGGAAGAGATCAAGCGCGCGATCTTCGCCGATGTGGGCAAGGTGATGCGCGCCGATGCCATCCTTGCCACCAACACCTCGTCCATCCCGATCACGCGGCTCGGGCAGGCGGCGCCCGATGCCGCGCGCTTCATCGGCGTGCATTTCTTCAATCCCGTGCCGTTGATGGGCCTGATCGAAGTCATCCGCGGCCTTGCGACCAGTGACGCCACGGTCGCCGCGGTCGAAATCTATGGAAAGTCGCTCGGCAAGGAGATCGTCCATGCGAACGATGCGCCGGGCTTTATCGTCAACCGCATCCTGATGCCGATGCTCAACGAAGCGTGCTTCGCGCTGGGTGAGGGCGTGGCGACCATTCAGGACATCGACACCGCATGTCGCCTGGGCCTCAACCACCCGATGGGGCCGCTGACGCTCGCGGATTTCATCGGGCTCGACACCTGCCTCGAAATCGCCCGCGTGCTGTTCACCTCGACCGGCGATCCGAAGTTCCGCCCCGCTCCCTTGCTCGTCAAATATGTCGAGGCGGGATGGACAGGCCGGAAATCGGGGCGCGGCTTCTATGACTATTCAGGGCCGGAGCCCGTGCCGACGCGCTAGCTATTGACTCGCGTGTCAGTTGAGTTGCAGCTTGCAACCAAAGGCACGGGAGAGGTGCAATGGCGACAGCGGCAATCGAAGCCGGCGATGATATCGGTGCGGTGATCGGACCGGATCGGGCGGACCCGCTCGACGTCACGCAACCGCATTTATACACCGGCCACACCTGGCATGCCCCGTTCCGAACGCTGCGCGAACGCGGCGGCATCTATTATTGCGAGAACGGGCGGTTCGGCCCTTATTGGTCGATCTCCACCTACAAACCGATCGTCCATATCGAGGCCCTGCCCAAGATTTTTTCGTCGTCGTGGGAAGTCGGTGGCATCACCGTGGTTGGCGATCCCGAGCGCGTCGCCGAGGCCGAGGTACGCATGCCGATGTTCATCGCGATGGACCCGCCGCAGCATACCGCCCAGCGCCGCACCGTCGCGCCCGCGTTCACGCCCAGCGAAATCGCCCGGATGCGCGAAGATGCTGTTGCCCACACGTGCGAAGTGCTCGACGGTTTGCCAGTGGGTGAGCCGTTCGATTGGGTCGAACGCGTCTCGATCGAACTGACGACCGGCATGCTCGCGCGGCTCTTCGATTTCCCGTGGGATCAGCGCCACAATCTGACCCGCTGGTCTGATGCATTGGGCGATGTCGAGGCGTTCGGCACGGTCGAGCAGCGCCAGGCGCGCCTGATGACGGCCTATGAAATGGGCATGGCGTTCAACACGCTGTGGGAATCGAAAAAGGGCCAGCCGCCGTCGCCCGACCTGATCTCGATCATGCTCCATTCGGACGCCATGAGCCACATGTCCGAGGGCGAGTTCATGGGGAACCTCATCCTTCTCATCGTCGGCGGTAACGATACGACGCGCAATTCGATGACGGCCTATGCCTGGGGGCTATCGCAGTTTCCCGATGAGCGGGCGAAGCTCGAGGCAAACCCCGACCTCATCCCCAACGCAGTCAGCGAGCTCATCCGGTGGCAGACGCCGCTCGCCCATATGCGCCGTACCGCGACCGAAGATGCGGAGGTCGAGGGCCACAAAATCCGCAAGGGCGACAAGCTGGCGCTCTGGTATATCTCGGCAAATCGTGACGAGAGCGTCTTTCCCGACGCCGACCGCATCACCGTCGATCGTGAAAATGCGCGGCGACACCTGTCGTTCGGCTATGGCATCCATCGTTGTGTCGGTGCGCGTGTCGCCGAACTGCAGCTGATCGTCTTGCTCGAGGAAATGGCGAAACGCCGCCTGCGCGTGAATGCCATCGGCGAACCCGACCGCGTGCCCGCCTGCTTCGTCAACGGCTATCGCCATCTGCAGGTGATGCTGGAACGCTATTGAAACTTTGAGCGGGGCTGGTGCGTATCTGGGCCGAGACTGGAGACCCGAGGATGACCCTGAACCGCCGCAGCTTCGTGACCGCATCGAGCACACTCGCGCTGGGCAGCCTGTTCGCAACCGCCGCCTGCGCCAAGGCACCGGCGCGGACATATGAGCTGACCCTGGCCGACGCCGAATGGCGCAAGCGGCTGACGCCCGCGCAATATGCGACCTTGCGGCAGGGTGCGACCGACTATCCCTTCAAGAGCCCGTTTCTCAACGAACACCGCGCCGGCATCTTTTCATGCGCCGGGTGCGGGTTGCCGAACTATTCGTCGAAGACCAAGTTCGACAGCGGCACGGGCTGGCCGAGCTTCTACGACCATCTGCCGCAAGCCATTCTGACGAATGTCGATCGGACGCTCGGTATGGAACGGGTCGAAGTCGTATGCCGCCGCTGCGGCGGGCATTTGGGTCACGTATTCGACGACGGTCCGCGGCCCACCGGCAAGCGTTATTGCATGAATGGAACGGCGCTTAAATTCACGCCGGGACGCGCCTGACCTAGTGGACGAACCGCGCGACGACATCGCGATAGCTGCGCGACACCTTCACCTGCGCGCCTGACCCCAGCACCAGGAAGCATTCGCCGTTGGTGTGCGGCTTAACTTGCTTCACGAGGTCGAGGTTGACGATCGTCGAACGGTGAACGCGCTGGAAACGCCGCGGATCGAGGCGGCGCTCGAGATCCTTCATCGTTTCGCGCAGGATCAGCGTGTTGTCGCCGGTGTAGATGCACATGTAATCGCCCGCAGCGTCGATGCGTTCGATCGTGTCGACATCGACCCGGAAAATCTGGCCGCGATCCTTGATGTTGATCAGCTTTTCATAGCGGTTGGCCGCATGGGCGTCGCCGCTGTCAGTCAGGTCGTCGACGGCGTCGGGCGCATGTTCGGCAAGCGCCTCCATCAGGCGGCCGGCCTCCTGCTTGCTGCGCTTTTCGGCAAGGCGCTGGCGTACACGGTCGAGTGTGTCGGCAAGGCGCGACTCCTCGACCGGCTTGACCAGATAATCGGTGGCGTCCGTTTCGAACGCGCGGATCGCATGATCGGAATAGGCGGTGACGAATACGAACAGCGGCGGTTCGACCTCCATCAGGCCCTGTACGACCGAAAAGCCGTCGAAACCGGGCATCTGGATATCGAGGAAGACAAGGTCTGGCTTGTTGGTCTTGATCGACCGGATGGCTTCACGGCCGTTGGAACAGGTATCGACGACGTACACATCGTCATGCGCCGCCAAGCGGTGTTCCATGCCCTGGATGGCAAGGGATTCGTCGTCGACGAGAATGGTGCGAATAGTCATGCAGCCTCTAGTTGTTGCACTTCGACAACCATCGGGATTTCGATTGTAACAGCAAAGCCGCCCTGTGGCGAATTGCCGCTGTCGAACCGATGGCCGGGCCCATAGGCCTGCGTCAGGCGGTCACGGATGTTCGTGATCCCGACGCCCGTCGAATAGCTGGGGCGGACTGCCGCATCGTTCAACCCCGGACCCGTGTCCGAAACGACGATCTGCACCCGTTCTCCGCTCAACCGCGCCGAAACCGCGATTTCGGCCCCCTCCTCCTGCGTGCTGACCGCATATTTGATGGCGTTTTCGACCAGCGGCTGGAGCAGCAGCGAGGGCAGGCGCGCCTTGGTGACGCGCGGGTCGATGTCGAAGCGCGATTGCAGGCGCTCTTCGAAGCGCATTTTTTCGATGTCGAGATAGAGTTTCAGCGTCTCCACCTCCTGTTCGATGGTCACCTGCGCCTCCGGCTCGTTGACCAGTGTGTAGCGAAGAAACGATGACAGCCGCCCCAGCATCGCATTCGCCCGGTCGTTCTGTTTCAGCAGAACGAGCGTCGAAATCGAATTGAGCGTGTTGAACAGGAAATGCGGATTGAGCTGGTACCGCAACATCGCGAGCTGGGCGGATGAGGCCGTTGCCTCGAGTTTCAGCAACTGCAGGGTCTGGCGCTCAGCGATCAGGAAGAAGTTGATCGAGTAATACAGCGCCGACCAGGCGCCCAGCAGCAGGGCGTTGAGCACGGCCGAGCCAAGGAACAGGTCGACCTCGATGACGTTCCGCCCCTCGTTGACCATGGTGTAGACCCATGCGTCGATGGTCGAATAGGCGCCGACGGCGATGACCACCGTACCCAGCGATCCCGTCCAGATGATCAGCGGCGATTTGCGGATCAGCCAGCGATAGACCGCCGCCATCACCAGCGTCATCGAATAGCCGGTGGCCGCCGAGACCAGGACCTGGATCAGGAAGGCGAGGCCGAGGCCGTTGGCGATGCCGCTCGCGATGCGTAGCAACAGATAACCGGTCCAGCCCGCCCCCTGCAGCATCCAGAACGCCCGGTTCTTGTCATCGAAAAAAGCGGCGGGTGAAGGCGTCTGGCGAGACATCCGGCGACCTTAACCGTTCGTATCTCCCTTGTCGAAGGAGCGTGTTTCTGTTCGAATACACCAGAGCGCTGGGCAGGAGAGAGCCATGGCCGATATTGATCATCACGCAGAACAGCGCGCTGCTTTTCGCGCAATGACCGAAGGAACGCAGGAGGACTGGTCGATCATCGCCGGTCATTTCCTGCCGTTCGCAGCGACGGTCGCGGACCGCGTGCTCGATCACCTGAAACTGCTGGATGGCGATTTTGGCGGCTTTGCCGTCGATCGCCTGACGCACAGCCTGCAGACCGCGACGCGCGCGCATCGTGACGGGCGGCCCGAGACTTATGTGGTCATGGCGCTGCTCCACGACATCGGCGACACGCTGGGAAGCTACAACCATCCCGATGTCGCGGCCGCGATCGTGAAGCCGTTCGTGACCGAGGAGGAGCACTGGATCTGCGCGCACCATGGCGCGTTCCAGGGTTATTATTATTTCCACTACATCGGCATGGATCGCGACGCGCGAGAGGCCTTTCGTGGCAATCCGTATTTCGCCGCATGCGAGGATTTCTGCGCCAAATATGACCAGGCGGCGTTCGACCCTGACTATGTCAGCGAACCGCTGTCGTTCTTTGAGCCTATGGTCCGCCGTGTGATGGCCCGCCCGCTGCTGGGCATGCTCGCCACAACCGATTGAAGCCGCACAAAAGAAAACCGCCGCCCTTCGGTTGAGGGGCGGCGGTTTTTCTTCGTTCCGGATCGTTAGATCAGAAGCCCATCACAAACGATGCGATGAACGTCCGCGGATAGCCGATCTGCGTGAACGGCGGCGAACCGTAATTCGTGATCGTCGTGCCGTCTGCGCTAAAGGTCGGACCCTGGTTCAGTGCACCGTTGCCCGAGTTGATCGAGCCGACCCAATAGTTGTTGAACGCGTTGCGGACGTTGAGCTGGAAATAGGTCTGCTTGTTGAGACCTGCCCATTCCATGTTCACCCGGGCGTTAAGATCCACCAGCAGATAAGCAGGAGTTTTTGCCGGATAGATTTCGAACGTCTGCGGCGCGCCGTTGACGGTCAGGACCTGACGGAGCGGTTCGTTCGTATCGTAGATGTAACGCGGACCGGTCTGCTTGAAATCGACGCCGATCGAGAACGGCGAGACGTCGAGGTTGGCGCCGCCACCGAAGGTGTAGACCGGAGCATTCGACTCGCGCTTGCCGGCCGTCGGTGCATAGATGATCGTTCCGATCGGGCCGAGTGCGCCAGCGGCGGTGGTACGGAACACTTCGACATCGTTTTCGATCTTCGAGTGCAGGTACGAACCGAACGCGTAGAAGCTCAGTTCCTTGATCGGCGAATACGAGATGGTCGCATCCCAACCGTACTTCGTCACCTTGCCGAGGTTGCGATACACCGACTTGTCGAGATCGGGGTCGTACGACGCCGCCAGACGGTTGGTGTAGATCGTGTACCAGCCACCGATCTGCCACTGCAGCTTCGAGCTGCGGTAGCGCAGACCGACGTCGAAGTTATCCGTTTCTTCCGGCTTCGGCTGGGCCTTTTCCGAACCGGACGGGTAATAGAACGAGTTGTACAGGTTGTCGGTACCCGGAACCTGGATGTTCTTCGAGTAGCTGCCGTACACGTCGGTCTTGTCGTAGACCTCGAAGGTGAAGCCCGCGCTCGGCAGGATCTTGTTGTAGTCAAAGATACGCTGTTGCGGACCTTGGGTCTGGAAGGTGCAGACGGTATTGGCTCCCACGAGGCCACAGGTCGCACCCGCCGACGTCGCGATCGATGCGCCGAGAGTCGCGCTGGGGCCGCTATAGACGGTTTGGGTCGGCACGCCGGCCTGGAACGCCGCGACGCCCGCTGCAGAACCGCACTCTACGAAGCCGGTTGGGCTGGAAGTCGCGCAGTTGTTGGTCAGATTACGGCGGAAGAACGGGGCGCCCACGCCGATGTTCACGACCAGCTTGTCGTCGAAGAACTTGCCGCGATAATCGGCCGAAACCTTGTGCAGGATCGCGTACGAAAGACGATCGCGCTTTTGGAGTGCGAGGCCGTCCGAACCCAGCAACGGGTTGTTGATCGCGAACACGTCCATCGGTTTGCCGTTGTTGGCAAGGAAGATGGTTTCACCGGTCTGACGGTGGCGGGCACGGTCATAGGTATAGGCGAAACGAACCGTGTTGCTGTCGTTGATGTCCCAACGCAGCGACGCGATAAGGCTGATGCGGTTCGTACCGGTCTGGCTGGGCGCCAGGACGCGAATGGTGTCCAGCAGGTCGCCGTCGCCGTTCAGGTCGCGGCCGAAATAGGGCGTGCCGCCCCAATAGCCGGTCTGGCAGTTGGCGGTCGGGCTGCTGGCCGCCGTATTGCAGTTCTCGGCGCCGCCAACCGGATTGAGATCGCGCCTTGCTTCCTGCGCGACGACCGTGCCGCCGCCGTTGGCCTTCACATACTGGTAGCTGGGATCGACCGTAAGGACGAGGCCATCGCTGAGCGTGAAGCGCGCCGATCCGCGAATATTGCCGGTGTTCGAAGGATTGTAGCGTTCATCGAACGTCGAACCGCAGCTATTGGCGACATCAGCGACGCCGGCGACCGCAGAGCCGTTAATCGTGCAGGGCGCGATCGTGTAGAACGCTTCGTCGTTGAACAGTGGGTAACGGTCGGTCGCGTTGACGCCGACGATACGCGGCGTGGTCGCAACGACAATCTGGCTGCCGGTCGGACAGGGGGTGGTCGTTACGGCACAACCCACCGTGCGCTGCACGAGGTCGGTCCGCAGCGGCACCGAACCCTGGAAGTTGTTGCGGTTGACGTTGTAGTGACCGGCAAGGCTGATGAAGTCGCCATTGTCGCCCAGCGGCTGATAGATGCGGGCGTTGTACTGGTCCTTGTCGATCTTCGAATAGGGGTTCCAGCGCTGGTAGTTCTCGGAATGGCTCGCGGCGAAATAGGCGCGCGTGCCGAACGAGGTGAACTCACCCGTGTCAATCAGGCCGAAGATACGGAAGAAACCGAAGTCGCCTGCCGATCCAACGACCTTCGCACCGAAATCCTTGTCGGGAACGTGCGAACGATAGTTGACGGTCGAACCGGTTGCGCCTGCCGACGGGCTGTCGACGTCGCCCGAACCCAGGTTCACGCTGACCGAGTCGATCAGTTCGGGGTCGAGCTGCTGGTTGCCGTAGATCGCGTAGTTACCCGAGTCGTTCAGCGGAATGCCGTCGAACGTCTGGCTGATGCGCGATGCGTCGAAACCGCGGATGTTCAGCGAGCCGCCCGACGAACCGAACGGATCGTTGTTCTGGAAGCTGACGCCCGGCATCTGGTTGATGACGTCGTTGATCGACGCGCCCGGTGCCTGCCGCTGGATGAAAACGTCGGTCAGGACGGCTTTCGTCTTGGACGTATCCGGAACCTCGATCCCGTTGACGCCCCGCGTCGTGGATGCGGTGACGACGATGGGCTCGTCGAAATCGACCGCGCCGGTCGATTGTGCATATGCACCGGTCGAGAAAGCGAGCGCAGCAAATGCCACGCCGACGTACAGCTGAGTTTTCATGCCTGTTTACCCCTAGCGAGCTCGAAAATTCGCGAGCCGAATCACCGGCGCCTGTAACGCCGTTGCACTGCCCCTTAGCGGCTTATGTTGCGCTTAGATGACAGCGGCAAGAGTTACAGTTGATCAGAGTTTAATGGATTATGCTGCGTTGCAAAAAAGCAACGCTTGAATCCGTTATGGAACGAGCACCGTGTCGACGGCGTGGGGCAGCATGTCCGGATAATCCAGCGTGTAGTGCAGGCCCCGGCTTTCCTTGCGATGCAGTGCCGATCGGATAATAAGATCAGCGACTTCGACCAGGTTGCGCAGTTCGATCAGGTCGGGCGTGACCCGGAAATGGCTGTAATAATCGGCGACCTCCTGCCGCAGCAGGTCGATGCGGTGCTTGGCACGCTCGAGCCGTTTCGTCGTGCGGACGATGCCGACGAAATTCCACATGAAATGCCGGATCTCGCGCCAGCATTGCTGAATGACGACCTCTTCGTCGCTGTCGGCGACGCGGCTTTCATCCCAAGAGCGGACCGCCGGGGGCTTGGGCATCCTGTCCCAGTTCGCGTTGATATGCTTGGCTGCGGCTTCGCCGAAGACAAGGCATTCAAGCAGCGAGTTGGACGCCAGGCGGTTGGCACCGTGCAGGCCGGACTGCGTCACCTCGCCCGCGGCATAGAGTCCTTTGGCGTCGGTGCAGCCATTGCGGTCGATCAGCACGCCGCCGCAGGTGTAGTGCTGCGCAGGGACCACAGGGATTGGCTGGGTCGTGATATCGATGCCCAGCGCGATCAGCCGGTCGTAGATATTGGGGAAATGCTCGCGCACGAATTCGGGCGGCTTGTGACTGATATCGAGGTGGACATAGTCGAGGCCCAGCCGCTTGATCTCATGGTCGATCGCGCGCGCGACGATGTCACGCGGGGCCAGTTCTTCCCGCGGATCGAACCGCGGCATGAAACGCTCGCCCGTTGTCGGTAGTTTCAGCAGCCCGCCCTCACCGCGCACCGCTTCGGTAATCAGGAAGTTCTTGACCTCAAGATTGTAGAGGCAGGTCGGGTGGAATTGCATGAATTCCATGTTCGACACGCGGCATCCCGCGCGCCACGCCATGGCGATGCCATCGCCGGTCGCGCCGCGCGGAGCCGTCGAATAGAGATACGTCCGCCCCGCGCCACCCGATGCCAGAATGGTGGCACGCGCCGTCCATGTTTCGACGCGCTTGGTCTGGCGGTTGAACGCGTACAGCCCGTGCACCCGGCCGCTGGTCGAGAAATGTTCCTGGTGCCGCCCGGTGATCAGGTCGATCGCGACGATATCGGGCACCAGCGTGATGTTGGGGTGCGCGTGTGCCGCTTTTTCGAGGGCTGCCTGTACTGCGGCGCCGGTTGCGTCCGCGACATGGACGATGCGCCGATGGCTGTGCCCGCCCTCGCGCGTGAGATGCAGCGCGTTGCCGTCCATGTTGAACGGCACGCCCAATTGTTCGAGCTGGGCGATCGCGGCGGGCGCGTTCTCGACGACGAACTCAACGGTCGCGCGGTCGTTCAGCCCCGCGCCCGCCACCATCGTATCCTCGATATGGCTTTCGAATGTGTCGCCCTGCTCGAGGACGGCCGCAATGCCGCCCTGCGCCCAGCCGGTCGCGCCTTCGCCCAGCGCGCCCTTGGCAAGGACTGTCACCTTGAACCGGTCGGCCAGATTGAGCGCCGCGGTGAGGCCCGCGGCACCCGATCCGATGATCAGGACGTCGCTGTCATTCAACGGCGACAGCTCGTGTCAGGTTAAGGAAGACGTGTTCGAGGTCGGCCTCGCGCGTCGACACGTCGACGATGCCGAGTCCCGCTGCACCCACCGCGCCAAGCACGTCGCCGGCGTTCGCTGCTGCTTTCGAATAGGTGATCGCCAGCACCCGTTCGCCTTTCAGTTCGATCTTCGCGAACAGCGGCGACTGCGGCGGCGCGGTCAGGTCGCGGTCGATGGTCACTTCGACCACCTTTTCCTGCGCCATGCCGACCAGTTCACGCGTCGGCTTGTTCGCGATCAGCTTGCCGTGGTTGATGATCGCGATCCGGTCGCACAGCTCCTCGGCTTCCTCGAGATAGTGCGTGGTCAGCACGATCGTCACGCCTTGGGCGTTCAGCGAGCGGACATAGCTCCACAACTGCTGGCGCAATTCGATGTCGACACCGGCGGTCGGTTCGTCGAGGACCAGCACTGGCGGCGAATGCACCATCGCCTTGGCAACCAGCAGGCGGCGCTTCATGCCGCCCGACAGGGTGCGCGCATAGGCCGTGGCCTTGTCCTCCAGATGGACCGCGCGCAGCAGCTCCATCGAGCGGCGCTCACCCTTGGGCACGCCATAAAGTCCGGCCTGGAGTTCCAGCGCCTCGAACGGCGTGAAAAACGGGTCGAACAGGATTTCCTGCGGCACGATGCCGATCGACGCCTTCGCATTGCGCGGGTGTTCGTCGATGTCGAAGCCCCAGATGCGCGCCGTGCCGCTGGTTTTCGTGACCATGCCCGACAGGATATTGATCGTCGTCGACTTGCCGGCACCATTGGGGCCGAGCAGGCCGAAGATCTGTCCGCGCGGTACCGACAGCGTGATGTCGTCCAGCGCGCGCTTTCCGCCCGCGTAGGTTTTGGACAATCCCTCGATTTCGATCGCCGCA
Organism: Sphingomonadales bacterium UBA1936; assembly: GCA_002336985.1. Lineage (GTDB taxonomy): Bacteria > Pseudomonadota > Alphaproteobacteria > Sphingomonadales > Sphingomonadaceae > Sphingomonas_O. Next base: position 1,553 of record DDFE01000164.1, on the reverse strand, counting down.
GTGCTCATGCCGTTCGCGATGGACGAGGGGCTTTCGCGACGCAAGAGGGCCGTTGAAGCTTTGCAGCACCATTGCTAAGCGCTGCTCCTGTGATCGACCATCCCGAAACCATCCGCACGTCCCATCGCCGCATCGCCTGCGACGGATCGGGCGATGTCCCCGCCGCCCTCGGCCATCCGCGTGTCTGGCTGGAAATCGATGAAAGCGGCGCGGTCGACTGCGGCTATTGCGATCGGCATTTCGTGCTGATCGGCGGGCCTGCCGATACGAAGGCCGACGCGAAGGCCGGTACGGGGGATGCCAAAGCAGCTTAGGCGTCCTATGTCACGGGGATGACGACCGATCCCCGCGCGCTGCTCTATGCCGATACGCTGAACCCTGACGAGGCGCTGCGTCTTACGCGCGATGCGCTGGCGAATTGCGACGACGGCGAACTCTACCTGCAATACCGCGTGAACGAGGCGTTCGGCTTCGATGACGGGCGGCTGAAGACCGCCGATTATGGCACCGATCGCGGTTTCGGCCTGCGCGGGGTCAGCGGAGAGGCGACGGGGTTTGCGCATTCGGACGATGTCTCGCCTGCAGGGATTGCTCGCGCAGCAGCGACCTTGCGGCTGCTCGACGGTAAGACCGAAGCCGCGGCACCGCCCGTTCGGACCAACCGGCATCTTTATACCGATGAGAATCCGCTGCTCGCCGTGCCCTTCGAACAGAAGGTCGCACTGTGCCAGCGTATCGATGCGGAAGCGCGCGCCCGCGATCCGCGTGTCGTTCAGGTATCGGTGGCGATTCTCGCCAACTGGAACGTCGTCGAAATCGTTCGCGCCGACGGGTTCACGGCAACCGATATCCGCCCGCTGGTTCGCCTCAACGTCTCGATCGTCGCGCAGCAGGGCGACCGGCGCGAAGCGGGCAGTTTCGGCACCGGTGGCCGCTACCTTTACGAACGGCTGCTGGACGAAAGCGTCTGGCAACGCGCGATCGACGAGGCACTGGCGCAGGCGCTGGTCAATCTCGATGCGGTCGATGCGCCGGCCGGTGAAACTTCCGTCCTGCTCGGACCGGGCTGGCCGGGCATCCTGTTGCACGAAGCCGTCGGCCACGGACTGGAAGGCGATTTCAATCGCAAGGGCACCTCGGCCTTCTCGGGACGCATCGGCGAGCGCGTCGCGGCATCCGGCGTAACGGTGGTCGACGACGGCAGCATTCCTGATCGTCGCGGTTCGCTGTCGATCGACGACGAAGGCACACCGACGTCGGAGACGGTGTTGATCGAGGACGGTATCCTGAAGGGCTATATGCAGGACCGGCTCAACGCGCGGCTGATGGGCGTCGCGCCGACCGGCAACGGGCGCCGCGAAAGCTATGCCCATGCGCCGATGCCTCGGATGACCAACACCTTCATGAAGGGCGGCAACGACGACCCTGCGGAACTCCTCTCGCGCGTGAAGTCGGGCATCTTCGCCAAGAGTTTCGGCGGCGGACAGGTCGATATCGTTTCGGGCAAGTTCGTGTTCAGCTGCACCGAGGCGTACAAGATCGAGAACGGCAAG
>DDFE01000243.1:4146-6478 GCA_002336985.1 Sphingomonadales bacterium UBA1936 | reverse complement strand
ACATCGACGGCAAGATCGATGGCGATGTCACGGCTTTCAGCGTGATCCTGGGCAGCGGCGCGGTGGTGAAGGGCAATATCTCTGCCGACACCGCGCAAATTTCGGGGACGGTCGATGGCACCGTCGCCGCGAAGACCCTGGTCATCGAGGCGACGGCACGCATCCATGGCGATCTTAGCTACGATTCGGTCAGCGTCGCATCCGGCGCGCAGGTCGAGGGGCGTGTGAAGCGCCTGACCCGCGACGCCGAACCGATGCTGAAACTCATCGCAGGCGAATAACCGCCCGTTAGCGGCGGCTGGGAACGCAGCGGCTCTTCGACCCTTCACGATCGATTTCGCGACCCAACAGGGCACCTGCGGCAGCACCGCCCAGCGTGCCCAGCGTACGGTCGCCATGCGTGTCGATCGTGCGGCCGACGAGTGCGCCACCCACGGCACCGACCAGCAGGCCGGTCGTGCCATCGGTGCGGCGGCAATACATGCGCCCGTCCTTGCCGCGCCATTCCTTGTAGACGCGCTTCGCCTCGGCAGGCGTCGTCGCGACGATCGTCGGCGCGATCAATGCCGCTGCACTCAATGCAAAAACCAGTTTCTTCATGTCCTGTCCTTTCGAATCGGATTCTGTCGTTCCCCCGTGATTCGTCCATAAGACGGCGCGCATGAACTCGTCGCAACGGCAATGACGGCTCATGTTCAGGGAAGACGGGGGCTGGGCGAACAACCGTCCCCGATATCCTCGTTATCCACAGGCAGAATGGGCTCTTGGGGGTATGGACCGACTCGCGAAGCCATGAGACCTTTCTCTCACAGCCGGATCGGACGGCGGGCCTCAAAACCCGCAAGAAGAACCGGACGCAGGGGCCGGTAACGCAGGTCAGACCCAGGCGCAAGCCGGACGTTTGACGGTACGATCGGACCCGAGGGTTGAGGCAGGACGCAAGCCGCAGCGGAATGGATGCGCAAGCAACCGTCACGCAAAGCTTGAAGGTCGCATCAACCGGGCGATGCCGCGGCCGAGCGGAAGGCGAAAGCCGGAAGCAAAGCAAGGGTATCGCAGCACGCCAGGACCTTTTTGGTGCGGCGTCAGCGCTGGGCAACCTTGCGCAGGACACGCACCGGACAAGATCCGGCGCAGTGGGGGTCGGTAGCAATACCGGCCCCCATTGACTGTTTGGGGCATCGCGCGACCCGATTGACGCGCCCCGGCGCCGCTCGCATGGGCGTAATCATGCGCTTCTTCTCCGACAACGCCGCGTCAGTTCATCCCGCCGTGCTGGAGGCGCTTGCGCGCGCCAACCATGTCGACACCGCCTATGACGGCGACGCTCTGAGCAAGTCGCTCGATGGCGTCTTTTCGGACTTGTTCGAAACGCCCGTGGCGGCGATCTGGGTATCGAGCGGGACGGCGGCCAATTCGCTTGCGCTGGCGGCATTGTGCCCGCCGTATCGCGGCACGATCTGCCACCGCGATTCGCACATCCAGAACGACGAAGCCGGAGCGCCCGAGTTCTTCTCGGGTGGGGCGAAGCTGTTGCTGGCCGACGGACCGGGCGCGAAACTGACGCCGGATGCGATCGCGGCACGGATCGACGAGATCGCGGTCGACGTCCACCGGACCCAGCCCGCTGCCATCTCCATCACCAACGCGACCGAATATGGTTGCAGCTACACGCCATCCGAAGTCGCGGCGATCGGCGAGCTTGCCAGGGTACGCGGCCTGTGCCTGCACATGGATGGCGCGCGCTTCGCGAACGCCGTGATCCACACCGGCGCGTCTCCCGCAGATCTCACATGGCGCGCGGGCGTCGAAGCGCTCAGCTTCGGTTTCATCAAGAACGGCGGCATGTCGGCCGAGGTCCTGGTGTGTTTCGACACCGGCATCGCCGAAGAAATCCGCATCCGCCGCAAGCGCGCCGGGCATCTCGCCTCGAAGGGCCGCTATCTCGCGGCGCAGGTGCTCGCACTACTCGAAGACGGCCGCTGGCTCGACAATGCCCGCGCCGCCAACGCGGGGGCGACCGCCTTGGCAGCCGCGTCGGGCGGGGAACGCCTGATCCACCCCGTCGAGGCGAACGAGGTCTTCGTGCGCATGTCGCCGGATGAGGCTGCGACCCTGCGCGCGCAAGGTTTCGACTTCTACGACTGGGCAGCAAACGAAGTCCGCTTCGTCGTCTCGTGGGACCAGCCGCGGGGCGAAATCGACGCGCTCGCCGCGGCAATCGCCACGCTGTGAGCCGCGCGCTTCTCACCCCGAAAGTCCTGATCCCGTTTACAGTCGCCACGCTGATCTGGGGATCGACCTGGCTCGTCATCCGCGACCAGTTGGGCGT
>DDFE01000243.1:0-4121 GCA_002336985.1 Sphingomonadales bacterium UBA1936 | reverse complement strand
GCAGAGGCGCACATCACGTCCGGCCTAGTCGCGGTGCTGTTCTCTTTGCTGCTGGTGCCCAACGCGATTTTGGGGCGATTGCTGCTGAAGACACCGCTCACGCCGCGCTTCCTGTTCGGATCGGCGATCGCGCTGGCCGGTGTCGGCCTGTTGATCATGCAGGAAATGCGCAGCGACACGTCCAGTCCCGCCGAGACCTGGGCTGGTCTGATCATGACGATCACCGGCGTCCTGTCGGCATCCGCCGCCAACATCATGCAGGGCAGTCATCGAGGCCGCGCGATGCCGATGGCGGCGATGCTGGCGTGGGGCATGTTGTTCGGTGCGCTGGTCAACGCCCTCATCGGCTGGACGACAGTCGGCCCGCCGACTGTCGAATTGCGGCCAGCCTATATCCTCGGCGTCCTGTATCTCGGCGTGTTCGCCAGCGCGATCGCCTTCACCTGCTATTTCGCCGTCATCCGCGCGGTGGGGCCTGCCGTCGCCGCCTATTCGGGTGTGATCACGCCGGTACTTGCCATGATCCTGTCGACGTTCTTCGAGAACTACCGTTGGACTGCGCTGGCGGCGGCAGGCGGCGTGGTGGCGTTCGCCGGGCTGCTGATCGCGCTCAGCGCGCGCAGACCGGTCGCGAAATCGGGATAAGCGGGTTTCCAACCCAACATTCGCTTGGCCTTGCCATTCGCGACCCTGCGGTTCTCCGCGTAAAATGCTCTCGCCTGCACCGACAGGCTGTCGAGCGACGCGAATGGTGGCGGGGCAACGCCAAGGAGGCCAGCCGCCGCCTCCATCACCTCATTCTGGCCACAGGGGCAATCGTCGGCCAGGTTGTACGCGCCCGCCAGCGCATCGAACCCGCCGATAACGCCCGATACGATGTCGTCGACATGGATACGGCTGAACACCTGTCCCGGAACATCGACGCGGTGCGCGGCACCGCTCGCCACACGGTCGAGCGCTGATCGGCCGGGACCGTAGATACCGGGAAGCCGGAACACCCGTGCGCCCAGCGCCAGCCAGGCACGGTCCTCCACAATCCTGTCGGCGCGGCGTCCGTTGAGCGGTGCGGTTTCATCGACCCATGCCCCGCCCGCGTCGCCATAGACGCCGGTCGACGAGATATAGCCGAGCCACTTGTCGTGTAGCAGCGCCCCGTATCGGTCGAACAGGCCCGATCCCGGCGGGATCGTGTTGACGATATGCGTCGCTGCCGCAACCAGTGGCTCGACGGCTGCCGAATCGTCGAATGCAACCGGGCTTCCGCCACCCGTGCCGTTAACGTCCCAGCCCCGCGCACGCAGACCGTCGGCGATGCGGCTGCCGGTGTAGCCCAGCCCGAAGATGAAAGCGCGGCCCATGAGGGAACGCCGATGGCATGCAATCGGTTGTGTCGCCAGTCCGTGTTCCCTAGCGAGGGCCGATGCTCGACGTTCAGACTGCGCCCGCCGCCCCGCACATCATTCGCCGCGAGGATTATACGCCGCCCGACTGGCTGGTGCCCGACATCGCGCTCGATTTCTCGCTCGACCCCGCCGCGACCCGTGTGCGCGCGACGCTGACCGTCACGCGCAACGGCGCTCACGACCGGCCGTTGGCACTCGATGGCGATGGTCTCGTCCCGCTTGCAGTACGCGTCGACGGGAATGCGATCAACGACTGGACGATTGCAGACGGCAAGCTCGTCATTCCGCTGACCGGCGACAGCGCAATGGTCGAGACCGAGGTCGAGATCGCGCCGGAGCGAAATACGCAGCTGATGGGCCTCTATGCGTCGGGCGGGCTGCTCTGCACTCAGTGCGAGGCGGAGGGTTTCCGCCGCATCACTTTCTTCCCCGACCGGCCCGACGTGCTCAGCCGCTATGCGGTGAGGATGGAGGCCGACAAGGCGGCTTACCCCATACTGCTCGCCAACGGCGACAATGTCGCCAATGGTGCTGCGGACGGGGGACGGCATTGGGCGGAGTGGACCGATCCATTCCCCAAGCCTTGCTACCTTTTCGCGCTGGTCGCAGGCGACCTCGTCGCGAACAAGGACAGCTTCACGACAATGAGCGGTCGGACGGTCGACCTGGGCATCTGGGTCCGCGCGGGCGATGTCGATCGCACGCACCACGCGATGGATGCGCTGAAGACCTCGATGAAGTGGGACGAGGATGTCTATGGCCGCGAGTACGACCTCGACGTGTTCAACATCGTCGCGGTCGACGATTTCAACTTCGGCGCGATGGAGAACAAGGGGCTGAACATCTTCAACAGCCGCTACATCCTGGCCGATCCCGATACCGCAACCGACATGGATTACGACGGCATCGCAGGCGTCGTCGCGCACGAATATTTCCACAACTGGTCGGGCAACCGGGTCACCTGCCGCGACTGGTTCCAGCTGTCGCTGAAGGAAGGTTTCACCGTCTTCCGCGACCAGTCATTCTCGGCGGATCAGGGATCGGCGGCGGTCAAGCGGATCGAAGATGTGCGCGGCCTGCGCGCCAGCCAGTTCCCGGAGGATGCTGGGCCGCTCGCCCATCCGATCCGTCCCGAATCCTATATGGAAATCGGCAATTTCTACACCGCGACCGTCTATTCGAAGGGCGCGGAAGTCATCCGCATGATGCACACACTGTTGGGGGCCGAGCGGTTTCGCGCAGGGGCGGACCTGTATTTCGCGGAACACGACGGCCAAGCCGCAACCTGCGAGGATTTCGTGCAGGCAATGGAACAGGGCGGCGGCATCGATCTGTCGCACTTCCGCCGCTGGTACGAACAGGCAGGCACGCCGCGCCTGCACGCAAAGACACGGCTGGAGGGGGCGACGGCAATCGTCGAGCTCGAACAGACGATGGCGCCCACCCCCGGCCAACCCGCCAAGCCTGTCATGCCTTTGCCGCTGAAGCTGGCATTGTTCGACAAGTCGACCGGCGAGCATCGCGGAGAGACGTTGCACGTCATGGACGCCGCGGCCGAAGCGCTGCGCTTCGACGGCTGGAATGAAGCGCCCGTCCTGTCGATCAATCGCGCGTTCTCCGCGCCCATCGTCGTCGAGACCGACCGCACGCCCGCCGATCTCGCTTTCCTGTCAGCGCACGACGACGATCCATTCGCGCGTTACGAGGCGATGCAGCAGCTGATGCTCGACACGCTGATTGCGCGGATCGGTGGCGGAACGGCCGATAGCGCGCCGGTCATAGACGCGATCGGCGCGACGCTTGCCGATGCCGATCTCGACCCGGCATTCATCGGCGAAGCGGTGCTGTTGCCGAGCGAAGCCTTCATCGGTGACCAGATGACGGTGGTCGATCCCGACGCGATTGCCGTCGCGCGTGAGGCGCTGCGTATCGAAATTGCGCAAACGCATTATGAAACGTGGCAGCGGCTCTACGCCGAACACGGCGCCCGTCCGTTCGAATATTCGCCTGCTGCCAAGGGTGCGCGCCGGATCCGCAATGTCGCGCTCGGCTATCTCGCCGCGGCGGAACCCGCAGACGGCGCGCGGATCGCGCTCGCGCAGTTCGAGACTTGCGACAACATGACCGACCGGATGGCTGCGCTAATGACGCTCGCCAACGGGAACTCCAGCGAGCGTACGCAGGCGCTTGCGGCGTTCTATGACCGGTATCGCGACAACTCGCTGGTGATCGACAAATGGTTCTCGACCCAGGCGCTGTCGACGCGGACGGATACATTCGACGCGGTCGTCGCGCTACTCGGTCATCCCGATTTCACCCTGACCAACCCGAACCGTTTCCGCGCGCTCGTCGGTGCGTTTTCGGTCAACCAGCGCGCGTTTCACGCAGCCGATGGACGGGGCTATGCGCTGCTTGCCGACCAGATCGCCGCGCTCGACCCCATCAATCCGCAGACCGCTGCGAAGATGGTTCCGCCGCTCGGCCGCTGGCGCCGGTTCGACGAAAAGCGTCAAGCGATGATGCGTGCAGCGCTCGAACGGATCGTTGCGAAACCAGACCTGTCGAAGGACGTGCTGGAACAGGCGTCGAAGTCGCTCGAAGGTTAGCCGACCCAGGCGGCGATCTGCGTCGCGAGATCGTTCGCGGCGGCATTCAGTGCCGCACCTGCACTACGCCCATCGATTGCCGATAATGGCGCGCGCGCCTCGAACCGGCGGG
>DDFE01000150.1:30982-41660 GCA_002336985.1 Sphingomonadales bacterium UBA1936 | reverse complement strand
AACGAGGCCGCCTGCCTGTCGGCGCTGCACGCGCGGCTGACCGAGGCGGCGCTGGCGGTCGTCGGCGAGGATTACGAGATCGTCCTCATCAACGACGGGTCGCGCGACAACAGCTGGTCGATGATGGCGCAATTGGCGAGCGTCGACGCTCACCTTGTCGCGATCGACCTGTCGCGCAATCACGGGCATCAGCTGGCGCTGACTGCGGGCCTCGACCTGTGCCGCGGCCGTTTCATCTTCATCGTCGATGCCGATCTCCAGGATCCGCCCGAACTGCTGGGCGCGATGATGGACGCGATGACGCGCGAAGGCGCCGACGTCGTTTATGGCGTAAGAACCGAACGCGCGGGCGAAACGGCGTTCAAGAAGGCGACCGCAGCGGTGTTCTACCGTTTGCTCAAACGCGCGACGGACGTCGACATTCCACTGGACGCGGGCGACTTCCGCCTGATGACACGGCGTGCACTGGATGTCTTCCTTGCGATGCCCGAACAGGCGCGGTTCGTGCGGGGCATGGTGGCATGGGGCGGATTCCGGCAGGTTCCGTTCGCGTACGAACGCGCGGCGCGGCTGGCGGGGGAAACCAAATATCCACTGACCAAGATGGTCCGCTTCGCATTCGATGCGCTGACCGGTTTCTCGACCGCGCCCTTGCGTCTTGCGAGCCATGCCGGACTGTGGCTCGCGCTCGGATCCGTGCTGCTTATCGTCTATATCGCGATGTCGTGGCTGACGGGGCACACGATCCAGGGCTGGACGTCGCTGATGCTGGTCGTTGTGGTGCTGGGCGCCATCCAGATGTTCGTGCTGGGCATGATCGGCGAATACCTCGGCCGACTTTATTCGCAGGCGAAAAACCGCCCGCTCTACATCGTTCAGAATGTCGCCGGCGGAAGTGTGTCGCGTGCGACGCTGGGCATAAACGCAGCGCCTGCGGTCGATTCAGTCCCCGTACGTCCAGCGGCGGTGGAGCCAAAAGGTCGCAAGCGGAGTTAGCGCGACGTTGGGCACGATCGGCCACCAGGTCGGTCCGTGCAGGTACTTCACCAGCAGCCAGACGAAGAACGAGTTCATTGCAAAGCCGAACAGGTTCACTGCGACGAAGCGCGTGCCCATCTGCGCGTGGTTTTCGCGCTCGCCGTGGCCTGCAAAGCTGATCCAGCCGTGCGCGAAATAGCCGACGATGATGCCGATGACGAAAGCGACGCCGATCGAAACGTTCGGGTCTAGTCCGGCCCATTCGACGCCGAAATAATAGATCGCCTGCCCGCCGGCCGTGATCAGCCCGCCGATGATCGCGTAACGGATAAGCTGCCATAACGCAGCGCGTGCCTGCGCGTCGCGCGGCAGCCAGCGGTCAAGCAGCATCAGTTGCCCGCGCGGCCCCGCAGCTTCGCCTCGACGCTGGCCTTCGCCATTGCGATCGGCTTCACCAGGCTCGTGGGAACCAGGCGCACCATCGCCCGGCGCGCTGCCCAGGCAAAATCGCCGCCGATTTCGAGCGCTCGGCCATCGGGCACGCGCGCCGACAGGATCGAATCCGACAGGCGTTTCTGACCCGCCTCGTTCGCATAGAGGAAGCTGTTGTAGCGGTACCAGCCCTTCACCTGCTTCTGGTCGGCAAGGCGCGGACGCAGCCAGTCGAACGCGGCGTAGCCCGCTTTTCCGAAAATCTGTCGCCAGTATTCAGGCGGCTGCTCGTTCACGTGATGCTCGCCGCCCTGGTGCGGCACGGCGGCCGAGAACAGCACGACGTCGCCGTGCCGCGTCAGCGTTTCCACGAACAGCGGTGCCTTTGCATGCGGCAGGTGTTCGGCAACCTCCAGGCTCTGGACGAGATCGAACTTGCGATTGAGATCGAGCGGTATCGAAAGATCGTGCGCGCGGAAGTTCGCGGCGGGGATCACCAGCTGGTCCGGCTTCACATAATCGCCGTCGACCGCCAGCACGTCGCCGACGCCGGCCGCCATCCATTCGGACGCCCAGGCGCCATGTCCCGCGCCGACATCCAGCAGGCTGCCGATCTTCATCTCGGCCAGCAGCAGCGGCGCAACGGTGCGCGCAGAGGCGCGGCTGCCGTCGTCGATGTAATCGTAGAAATCGGTATTGTAGACGTGTTCGGTCATATCTCTGGGCCCGCTATGCAGCGCGTGCCGTAAAGATTATGCGAAGCCGCGTCGAGAACTAAGGGGTTGGAATGAACGACGTTCGACGCGGACGCATGCCGGTTCTCGATATGCTGGAAAACCGCTGGCTGCGGCTTGTAAGTCTGGTCTGGCTGATCACCTGCGGTGTCATGGTCTGGCACCGTTGGGGCATGATCAAGTGGTTCAGCCTGCCCGACACCGACGACAACATGCGCATGTCGCAGGTGCGCGCCCTGCTGAACGGACAGGGCTGGTACGACCTGCGCCAGTACAAGATGAATCCTCCAGAGGGTTTCAACATGCACTGGAGCCGGCTGGTCGACCTGCCGATCGCAGGCCTCGACATGCTGGCGCGGCTGTTCGTCAGCGGACAAGCGGCGGAACGCTTTGCCGCTGCGGTCGCACCGATGCTGCCCCTGTGGATCGCGCTGTTCGCGCTGGCATTGACGGCACGCCGCCTGATCGCGCCCACGGCGGGCATCCTCGCGGCACTGTTCGCGGTCGTCTGCTGCCAGGCGGCGCTGTCGATGTTCATGCCGATGCGCATCGACCATCACAATTGGCAGCTTGCATTCCTGGTGCTGGGTATCGCCGGCGTTGCCGACCCGGACGCGCGGCGCGGCGGGATCGTGCTGGGACTTGCGAGCGCGGCGTCGCTGGTGATCGGCCTCGAGCTGCTGCCCTTCCTGATGATCATGGGTGCGGCGACGGTGTTGCGCTGGGTCTGGCAACCGGACGATGCGCCGCGCGTCTCCGCCTATGGGCTGTCGCTGGCGGTCGGATGTGCGGCCGGGTATCTGGGCTTCGCCTCCTACGACAACGCCGTACCCCGGTGCGACGTGCTGTCGCCGGTCTGGCTCGGTGCTATGGTCGCTGCCGGGTGGATCGCCTGGCTGCTGCCGCAATCGAAAAGCACCGACTGGCGGATCCGCCTCGGGCTGGCGGCGGTCGCGGGCGGCGTGTTGGTGGCCGGGTTTGCCCTCCTCGCCCCGCAATGCCTGGGACGCCCGGAACAGGTGTCGCCTGCGCTTTACGATAGCTGGCTGAAAAACATCAGCGAGTTCAAGCCGCTCTACACCAAGGACTGGCAGGTGGCGGTCGCGACGATCGCGCTGCCGCTGGCCGGCGTCATCGGCGCGTTCGTCGCGACCTGGCGCGCGCGCGGCACAGCGCTGTTCGCGGTCTGGGCACCGATCGCGCTGATCAGCCTGACCTCGATGCTCCTCCTGCTCTGGCAGACCCGCATGGGCGCGGCGGCGCAATTGACCGCGGTGCCCGGCGCAACCGCATTGACCTGGCTTGCGGTACCGGCGCTCCGACGCAGCACATCGGTCCTGACGCGCACGATCGGGGTGGTCGTCGCATTCCTGTTGTTCTCGGGACTCGGCGTCCAGCTGGTGCTCGGCCAGATTCCCGGAACCAAACCCACTGCACGCAGCAAGGCGATCGACCGGGCGAACGGGCGCTGCCCGACCCTGCCCGCGCTGGCGCCGATCGCGAAGCTGCCCGCGACGACAATCTTCACTTTCGTCGACATGGGTCCGCGTTTGATCACGGTCACGCATCACAAGGCGATCGCGGGTCCTTATCACCGCAACGGCGACGCTATCCTCGACGTGCATCGCGCCTTTGATGGTACGCCGGAGAATGCCTATGCGACGATCAAACGGCACCACGCGACGCTGCTGATGACGTGCCCCAACATGAGTGAATCGACGGTGTACCGCACGCGATCCCCCAAAGGGTTCTACTCGCAGCTGGCGACGGGCAAGCGGTTCGACTGGCTGGAGCCGGTGCCGCTTCCCAGGAGTTCGCCGCTGCTACTGTGGCGGGTTAAGTAAAGCTCGCCTTGATGCCGTCGATAACGAACTGCGCGGCGAGCGCGGCCAGAATGACGCCCAGAATCCGCGTGATCATCGCCTCTACCCGGTAGCCGACGAGCTTCATCAGCGGCCCTGCGAGCAACAGCGAGACCATCGTAACAACGAGCGTCACGAATAGTGCTGCAAGGACGACGCTGCGCTCACCCCAGCCGTCGGCACGCGAAGTCAGCAGCATGGCCGATGCGATCGACCCCGGCCCCGCGATCATCGGGATGCCCATCGGAAAGATCGAGATGTCGTCGTGTTCTTTCGCGATGACATCCTGCGCGCGGTTTTCGCGGCGTTCGGTGCGCTTTTCGAACACCATGTCGAGCGCGATCATGAACAGCATGATGCCACCCGCGATGCGGAACGCGTCGAGGCTGACGTGCAGTGCGGATAGAAACGCCTTCCCCACGAGCGCGAAGGCGAACAGTATCCCGCCCGCGACGAGAGTCGAGCGGATCGCCATCGCGCGGCGGTGCGCATTCGGCGTGCCCGCGGTCAGGCTGGCAAAGATCGGCGCACAGCCGGGCGGGTCGATGATGACGAAGAATGTCACCAGCGCCGAAATGAACAGTTCGATCATTTCAGGCCAACGGTCTCGTAGACGACGAGTTTCCACCCCTCGCGCCCGCGCCATTGCCAGACGCGCAGATCATGAGCGCCCGGCTGTCCGCCGATCAGAGCACGCGAGGCCCAGGCCAGAGTCCAGTCATCCGACCGGCCCGACGCCAGTGCGGGGCCGAACTTGGTCGGCGGGAGTGCGGAGACACCGCGTGCCGGGAGCGCGTTTTCGTTCTGAACAAGGACGTCGCTCGTGGCATAGTGCGCAAAGGCAGCGGCTCCGTCGATGCCGGCGCGCGCCGCCACTGCGCTCGCAATCTTGCCGTACTCGGCCTCACGCGATGCAGCGCCCGATTGGGTCGCACCTTCGCAGGCAGGCGCGATGACGGCAGGCGCGTTGCCTGCTGGAATGAGTTTCGGCGTCGAGCGACCGTGATCGAGTACCCAGCGATAACCGGCGCCCGACCGCTTCCAGATCGTCGAAAACGTACCCGTCCCGGCCGATGCCGCGCGCACCCAGGGGCCGGTCGAAAAACCAAGGGTGCCGTCGCAAGAGTGCGCGATCGTCGCCGGCCACCACATGACAGGTACCGCGGGTTCGACGGCACCGGTCAGGGCGGTCGCAAGCGGTTTCACGTCGGGTACGAACATGATCGCTTCGGGCGCGGCGGTCGCGCGGAACGCCGCCCATTGCCCCTCGCTCTGCGCGCGCCGCGCGAACGCGCGTTCGGCATTGGCAATGTCGGTCACGACGGACGAAGCCGTCGCAGCGGCTGCCGCCAGAACCAGCGCGATCATCGGCGTTCCTTCGCCTGCCGCCGCTGCGCCGACACCAGGGTATTGGACAGCAGGCATGCGATCGTCATCGGCCCGACGCCACCCGGCACGGGTGTTATCGCGCCCGCGACATGCACCGCCTCGCCGAACGCCACATCGCCGACAAGCTTGCCGTCGACGCGGTTGATGCCGACGTCGATCACGGTCGCTCCGGGCTTGATCCAGTCGCCACGCACCATTTCGGGCTGCCCCACCGCCGCCACGACGATGTCGGCGCGACGCACGACATCGGGCAGATCGCGTGTGCGCGAATGAGCGATGGTGACGGTCGCACTTTCGCGCAAAAGGAGTTGTGCCATCGGCTTGCCGACGATGTTCGACCGGCCGATCACGACAGCGTCGAGCCCCGACAGGCTGCCGATCGTTTCCTTCAGCAGCATGATCGACCCCAGCGGCGTGCAAGGCACGAAACCGTGGAGGCCGCTTGCCAGCCGCCCGACGTTTTCCGGATGGAAACCGTCCACATCCTTGTCGGGATCGATCGTCGCAATCACCGCATTGGCGTCGATGTGATCGGGCAGCGGCAACTGTACGAGGATGCCGTCGATCGCGGGGTCGGCGTTGAGCTGGCGCACGAGCGCAAGCAGGTCGGCTTGCGAAGTGTCCACCGCCAGGCGGTGTTCGACGCTGACCATGCCCGCCTCGCGGCACGCCTTGCCCTTCGAACGGACATAGACCGCGCTCGCCGGATCTTCGCCGACCAGCACGACCGCAAGGCCAGGGGCACGGCCCAGCTGTGCGACGCCCGTCGCGACTTCAGCCCGCAGCGCCGCCGCGCGCGCCTTTCCGTCGATCAGCGTCGCGGTCATATCGTCGTCGTGTAGACGATCTGGTTACGCAGCGCGATGTCGAGCACCTGGATGATGATCAGCACGACGATCGGCGACAGGTCGAGCGCGCCGAAATCGGGCAGTATCCGCCGGATCGGACGATAGATCGGGTCCGTAATGCGCTCCAGCGTCGTCCAGACGTTCCGCACGAAATCGTTGTGCGTGTTGATGACGTTGAACGCGATCAGCCACGACAGGACGGCCTGGATGATGATGATCCACCACAGGATGGTGAGCAGGTAGAGAAGAATCTGAATGATCGTGTTCATGGCGAACCCTTGAATGGTCCGCGCCAGATAGCGACGCGCAGGCTATTTGTGAACCAGCGTCCCCGCACCGCGCTGCGTAAATACCTCTACCAGCATCACGTGCGGCACGCGCCCGTCGAGAATAACCGCCGCGTCGACTCCGCCCTGCACGGCCGTGATGCAGGTTTCGAGCTTCGGGATCATCCCGCCAGTAACCGTACCGTCTTCCCGCAGCGCGTCGATATCCCGCGGCGACAGATCGGTCAGCAGGTCGCCGTCCCTGTTCAGCACACCCGCCACATCGGTCAGCAGGAACAGCCGCGCCGCGCCCAGTGCGCTGGCAATCGCGCCCGCCATGGTATCGGCATTGATGTTGTAGGTCTGGCCCGTCGCATCAGGCGCGATCGGCGCGATCACGGGAATGACGCCCGACGCCGACAGCGTGTCGATGATCGTGCGATCGACCTTCACCGGTTCACCGACAAAGCCCAGGTCGACATTGCGTTCGATTCCGCGGTTAGGATCGGCTTCGCGATGCGCGACCTTTTCCGCGACGACGAGGCCCGCGTCCTTGCCCGACAGGCCGACAGCGCGGCCGTCCTCGGCAGCGATCCATCCCACGATCTGCTTGTTGATCGCGCCCAGCACCATTTCGGCGACGTCGGCCGTTTCCTTGTCGGTGACGCGCAGGCCGCCGACGAATTCGGACTGGACGCCCAGCTTTTTCAGCATGGCGCCGATCTGCGGCCCGCCGCCATGGACGACGACGGGATTGATCCCGACCGCCTTCAGCAGCACGATGTCCTCGGCGAAATCCTCGGCCGCTGCGGGGTCGCCCATCGCGTGTCCGCCGTATTTCACGACGAAGGTCTGTCCTGCATAACGCTGGAGATACGGCAATGCCTCGACCAGCGTTTCCGCCTTGTCGAGCAGCGATTTGTCGGGGTCGTGACGGCTCATGCTTGGACTTCCTTGGCGTCGAGCCTTTTCCCGATGCGCACGACAAGCGCAATCACCAGCGGGACGACCACGGCCGAAAGCACGATCTTCGCCAGCATCTGTCCCAGCATCAGATCCCAGATCGGCCGCACGCCATAGAAGGACACCGTGATGAAGATCAGCGTGTCGACGATCTGCGACAGCATGGCAGCGACGATGCCACGCACCTCGGCGAAGCGCCCGGAAGCATCCGCCAGCCGCGCGAAGATCCAGACGTTGAGCGAAACCGACACGCCATAGGCGATGACCCCTGCCGCCATCATGCGCCCGCTTTGCCCGACGATGATCGGAAAGGCGTCCTTGGCGGGCGGATACATGCCCGGGTCGGTGGGCAGTTGCAGAACGAAATAGGCCAGGCCGATCGCGACGAGCAGCGGTACGAAGCCATAGGCAACCAGCTTGTTCGCAACCTCGCGTCCGTGGAGCTGCGCTACGCCGCTCGACACTGCGATCAGGGTCAGGAAGGGAAAAATCCCCGCCTCGACCGCGAGCGGACCGAGCGCCACCTGTTTCGCGCCGAGGAAGCCGCCGAGGGGCACCATGCCGCCGTAGAAAATGGCGAACACGAACAGCGAACGGGGAATGCCGCTGAGTTTCGTTGGGGAGTTACCGTCCATGCGCGCGGTTGCTACTTGCTTTTGCCCGCAACGCAACAGCATCCTGCGCGCAAGATATTAAGGGGCAATCGTGAACAGGATTCTCATCGGCATCGCGGGCATCGCGCTCATCCTCGGCATTGCGGTGCTGTTTTCGTCGAATCGCCGCGCGATTCGCCTGCGCGTCGTGGGCGCGGCGTTCGCTCTGCAGGCGACACTCGCCGTACTGGTACTCTATGTTCCGGCCGGAAAGGCCGCGATCGAAGGGCTCGCAACCGGGGTCAGCGCCCTGCTGGGCTATGCCAATGCGGGCACGCAGCTGATCTTCGGCAATCTCGCGACGGACCCTAATTTCGGCCATGCCTTCGCGTTCTCGGCCCTGCCCGTCATCGTGTTCTTCGCGTCGCTGGTGGCGGTCCTTTATCACCTGGGGATTATGCAGTTCATCATCCGCTGGGTCGGTGGCGGCATCGAAAAGATCGTCGGCGTATCCCGGGTCGAGGCGCTGTGCGCCGCCGCCAACATCTTCGTCGGCCAGAGCGAATCGCCGCTGGTCATCCGGCCCTATCTCGCGAGCCTTGCACCGTCGCAGCTTTTCACCGTCATGTCGGTCGGCATGGCGGGCGTCGCGGGGACGATCCTCGCCGCCTATGCCGCACTACTGGGACCGGCATCGCTGCCCTATCTGCTTGCCGCGTCATTCATGGCGGCGCCGGGCGGCTTGCTCATGGCGAAGATCATGATGCCCGACGAGCCAAGCGCAGTCACTGCGTTCGACGGCGATCCGGCGGAACTCGCCGTCGCACCGGTTGATCCCGAGGACGAGCCATCGAACCTCATCATGGCCGCTGCGATGGGTGCGCAGACGGGCGTCAAGATCGCGGTTGCGGTCGCGGCAATGGTGCTGGCGTTCGTCGCATTGGTCGCACTTGCAAACGGGCTGCTTGGTGCCGTTGGCAGCTGGTTCGGCAAGCCCGACCTCAGCTTCCAGATGGTCCTCGGCACTATCTTGTCGCCGCTGATGTACCTGCTCAACATTCCGGCCAACGAGACCGCGGCAGCAGGCGGCCTGCTCGGCACCAAGGTAGTGCTCAACGAATTCGTCGCGTTTATCGATCTTGGCCAGATGAAAAACCTCTCGGCGCACACGACGGCCGTCGTGACCTTTGCGCTGTGCGGCTTCGCCAATTTTTCGTCGATCGCGATCCAGATGGCGTCGACGGGCAGCCTCGCCCCGAACCAGCGCCCGATGATCGCAAAGCTGGGACTGAAGGCACTGATGGCGGGGAGCCTCGCCAACCTGATGTCGGCAGCGCTCGCCGGGTTGTTGATCCCGGTCTAGGGAAGCACCGCCTGGCCGGCCGTTGCCGCAACCTCGGCAGCTGTCTCACCGGCTTTGCGGAACCAACGCTTCTCTCGCGGCGGCGAACCGGACTTCAGGACACCGATCCTGAACCGGCGCGCCGCGAAGCGGATGATGAGGGTGACCCACAGCGCCTGCCACACAAGTGCGAGCAGGTGCGGCCAGAGGCTTTCTTCCTGCGCGGCGCGTGCGAGCATGGTCAGGGGCGAGGACAGGGGGAAGATCGCGGCGAACAGACCCAGCGGCCCATCGAGGTCGCTCACCACCGACGACCCCAGCGCAAAGATCGCAAGCTGCGCCATCGTGACCGGCATCGACAGCGTCTGGACCTCGCGCACGGTCGACGCCTGGCTGCCGATGCCGAGGAACAGGCCGCCGAGGATCATGTAGTTCATCACATAATAGACGACGCCGAAGACGACGAAGAGCGGCCAGCCGGTCGCGGGCAACGGGATCGGCTGGCCGGGTGCCATCATCGCGACGGCGGTTCCCGCGATCAGGCTGCCCCAGATCGTGATGCCGGTCATCGACACACCCAGCATCGCGATGAGCTTCCCAAGGAAGATCGAATCGACCGGGACGGCGGCGGCCAGAACCTCGATCACCTTGTTCGATTTTTCCTCGACCAGGTTCGACAGCAGCATGCCCGCCAGCAGGATCGTGAGCATGAACAAGGTCGTCTGTGCGCCCCGTGCGACCATGTAACGGCCAGCGGACGTGTTGCCCCCCGCCGGGTCGATCACCATCGAATCGATTGAAACCTCGGGCCGCTCGATGCGCGCCTTGCGGATCGAATTAGCGAGCGCGACCTCCTCCAGAAGCGAACGCACATCGGGCATCAGGTCGTCGATCTTGCGCTGGGGCCCGACAAGGCGCGGCTTGCCGGGCCATCCAACCAGCACGACCGAGGCCGTCTTGGACGAAGCCGTGAGCAGGGTCAGCGCCTGTTTTTCGACATGCCCCTGGGGCGGCGCGATGCGGAATTCGGGCAGGCGGCTGCCGCGTTCTGACAGCGCATCGTTCGCGCTGCGAAGCGCCGCCGCATCCTTCGGATCGGTGATGACGGCGACCACGGGGCGCAGGGCGACGCCGTCCTGCTGTCCGCCGATCGCGCCGAACCCGGCGACGAAGCCGACCAGGATCAACGGCGTCAGCAGGAACAGCAGGAACGACCGCGACCAGACAGTCGCCACATAATCGCGCCGCGCGATGACGATGGCGGCGGAGAA
>DDFE01000150.1:26731-30945 GCA_002336985.1 Sphingomonadales bacterium UBA1936 | reverse complement strand
TCGACCAGTGCCTTCAGGATCGGCTCGATCCCGCTTCGCGGCAGTTCGAAGCGCCAGTCGTTGCCGGCCTGCAAGGCGCCTGCGGGCAGTGCTGCGCGCCACGTCCCTTCCAGTGCCCGCGTCCGCAGCCGCACCACCGGACGCAACCGGTCACGCGCATCGTCCACCGCCCCTTCGAACCGCACCTTTCCGCCCGCGATGATCGCGATGCGTTCGCACAGCCGTTCGGCGTGGGCGATGACGTGGGTCGAAAAGAGTACGGTCGCTCCCGCTTCCGCCTGCGCGCGGATCAGCGTCTCCAACCGGGCCTGATTGAGTGCGTCGAGACCGGAGAAAGGTTCATCGAGCACGATCAGTCTTGGCCGATGCACCAGCGTACCGAGCAACTGCACCGTCTGCGCCATGCCNNTCGGGGTCGATAATGCCCAGCAGCATGCGCAGCGTCGTCGTCTTGCCGGCGCCATTGGGGCCCAGCACGCCGAAGATGCTTCCCGCCGGGACCGCGAGATCGATGCCGTCGACCGCGCGCGTCTCTCCGAACAGCTTGACGAGTCCATGGGCTTCGATGGCGTATTCCGGCGACATTCATGCTCCCATAGTCCGGCGATCACGCGCTTGTCCCCTTCGACATCGCGCTGATGAACGGATAACTGGCGGCGTGCCTAAACGTGCCACCCTTTCCGAAGAGATAAAGGCCGAAGCCCTGCGGCTGGGCTTTGCCCAGTGCGGCATTGCGCGCGCCGATGCGCATGACGGGCGAACGGCGCTCTCCGAATGGCTGGGCGACGGCAATCACGGCAGCATGGCGTGGATGGAGGAGCGTGCGGTGCAGCGTGCCGCGCCCCAGTCGCTATGGCCCGAGGCGCGAAGCGTCATCGCGCTCGGCATGAGCTACGCCCCCGCCATCGACCCGCTGGCACTCGCGGATGAAGGGCATATCGGCCGCATCTCGGTCTATGCGCAGGGCGGCGATTATCACGACACGGTCAAGCGCAACCTCAAGGCGCTGGCGCGCTGGATGGTCGAGCGCATGCCATGCGAGTTGAAGGTGTTCGTCGACACCGCCCCCGTCATGGAGAAGCCGCTCGGCGCGGCGGCGGGGCTCGGCTGGCAGGGCAAGCACACCAATCTCGTCAGCCGGCAGGAGGGCAGCTGGCTGTTCCTTGGCTGCATCATGACAACGCTCGAACTGGAACCGGATGCGCCTCACGACGACCGCTGCGGCAATTGCGATGCCTGCCAGCGCGCCTGCCCGACCGACGCGTTCCCCAAGCCCTATCGCCTCGATGCGCGGCGCTGCATTTCTTACCTGACGATCGAGCACAAGGGGCCTATTCCGCACGAGTTCCGCCACGCGATGGGGAACCGCATCTACGGCTGCGACGATTGCCTGGCGGTTTGCCCGTGGAACAAGTTCGCCGATGCAGCCCGCGCCAACAAGGCCTTTGCGCCGCGCGCGGAGCTTGTGGCTCCCGAACTGGCAGACTTACTGGCGCTCGATGATGCCGGATTTCGCGCTGTGTTTTCGGGTTCCCCTATCAAGCGCATCGGGCGCGACCGCATGGTGCGCAACGTCTGCATCGCCGCGGGCAATAGTGGGGACGTATCGCTACGGCCTGCGCTCAACCGGTTGAGCAGCGATGCCGACGAAGCCGTCGCCGAAGCCGCCCGCTGGGCACTCGAAGAACTGAAAGGTTAGTAAAGGTTAGCCTTGCGCGCGTCGCCACGCGTCCGCGGAGCCCGCCGGACGCCAGCGTCGAAAAGCCAGGGATGACAATAGGAAAGAGCCCGAATCGAACCCTATCGGGCGGTCATCATGTAGGACAGCGATTTCAGCGTGCTTCTTTCCGCCGGGTGAGTGCCGCCACGCAGCTTGCCCGGTCGATATCGCGGCCGTCGGGCTGGCGCGCATCGACATAGGTCACCACACCTTCGGCATTCTCGTTGCCCTTGGGCGGGTAGAGATAGGCGTCGAGGATGCAGATCGGCCCCGAGAACTGCAGGCGCCGTGCCCCCTGGCTCTCTCGCACATCCTGGTTCGCCTCGCCGAACAGCGATGTCAGCCCACGAGCAGTCTGCCCCAGCACGCGGTCCAAGCCCGTCGGCAGCATCGGCGGGCTGCGCGTGACGGCCAGCGGTGGCGGGGCCGAAGGCGGCACCGTGGCGCAGGCGGACACGATGACGAGCGGCAGGATGGCGGCGATACGCATGGCAGCGCTCTTCCCCTTTGAGACGAAGCAAGTAAAGGGCCGTGCCATCCGCCCTGACGGGCAAATCGCGCAGTTCGACCCGGGAGATTCCATGACCGCCACTTACGACGTCGTCGCCATCGGCAACGCCATTGTCGACGTGCTCGCCAGCACGACCTTCGAATTCCTGGCCGCAGAGGGCCTGGAAAGCGGCTCCATGCGCCTGATCGATGGAGATACCGCCGTCGCACTTTACGATCGCATGGGTCCGGCGCGCGAGATTTCGGGCGGGTCGGCTGCCAACACGCTCGCGGGCCTCGCAGGTCTCGGCCACAAATGCGCATTCATCGGCCAGGTCGCCGACGACCAGCTGGGTGAGGTCTTCACGCACGACATGCGCGCGACCGGCATCGCGTTCGACGTGCCGCCCGTCCCTGCCCCGCCGCCCACCGCGCGTTGCCTGATCCTGATCGCGCCCGATGGCGAGCGCACGATGAACACGGCGCTGGCCGCGGCGCATTACCTGCCCGCCAGCGCGATCGACGAGGACATGATCGCGAACGCGAAATACCTGTTGATCGAGGGCTATCTCTGGGACGCACCGGAACCGCAGGCCGCGATCAAGCGCGCGATGGCGGCGGCGAAGCGCGGCGGATGCAAGGTCTTCTTCGCACTGTCGGCGCTCTACCTGATGGGCATCTATCGTGACGACTTCCTGGGCCTCATCGCCGACGGCACCATCGACACGCTGTTCTGCAATGACGAGGAGGTCGAGGCGCTGATGCAGACCGACGATCTCGAAACGGCGATCGCCAGGCTGTCGGCACAGGTGCCGACGCTGGTCGTGACGCGCGGCGCCAAAGGCGCGCTGGCGGTCAAAGGTGGCGAGCGCGCCGAAATCTCCGCCGAACCTATCGAGCGTGTCGTCGATACGACCGGCGCGGGCGACACCTTCACGAGCGGCTTCCTTGCCGGGCAGCTCGAAGGCCGCAGCCTGAAGGACAGCCTGACCATGGGTGCGATCTGCGCCGCCGAATGCATCGGCCATTACGGCCCCCGCCCCGAGGCGAACCTCAGGGCACTGGTCGACGCGCGGCTGGCGTAAGCGCACAAAAGCGCAAACAAAAAGGGCCGGAGCATCGCTGCTCCGGCCCTTTTTTGTTTGTTTGCCCGTTACGCGACCGGCGGCACTGCCGTCGGCGGCGCGTCGGCGTCGAGTTCGTGCACTTCGTCCAGCCCGCGACCGACATGGCTGCGGCTGCGGCTGTAGGCGAAGTAGACGACCAATCCGATCACGGCCCAGATCGCGAACAGGATCTGGCTCTTCACGTCGAGGCTGATGAACAGGTAGACGCAACCGATGATCGCGATGGGCGCGGTCAGGTAGATTGCAGGCGTCCGGAACGGACGGTTGCGGCCCGCGTCGGTCTTGCGCAGCACCATCACCGCGATCGACACTGCTGCGAACGCGAACAACGTGCCCGAGTTGGAGATGTTCGCCAGCTGCCCGACCGGGAAGAACGCCGCGAACAGCGCGACGAACAGGCCCGTCAGGATCGTGATGACGTGCGGCGTGTTATACTTCGGATGGATCTTCGAGAACGTGCTCGGCAGCAGGCCGTCACGGCTCATCACGAAGAAGATGCGCGTCTGGCCGAACATCATCATCAGGATGACCGAAGGCAAGGCGAGACCGGCGGCGAGGCCGATGAGGTTGCCGACCTGTGGCCAGCCGATTTCACGCAGCGTCCAGGCCAGCGCTTCCTTCGAACAGACAACGGCATCCTTGCCGGTCGCGGCAAGATGTTCCGCGCAGGTGCGGGCGAGTTCGGTGCTGCCGGGTTCGAGCGCGGCACCGGCCGCATTCACCATGGGTTGCGCGCCGACCGAACCGATAACGCCTGCTGCGACCAGCAGGTAGAAGATGGTGCAGATGCCAAGGCTGCCGATCAGGCCGATCGGCATGTTGCGTTGCGGATTCTTTGTCTCTTCCGCCGCCGTCGAAACGGCATCGAAGCCGACATA
>DDFE01000150.1:26065-26676 GCA_002336985.1 Sphingomonadales bacterium UBA1936 | reverse complement strand
CGCATTGTTGAGGAGCCCCACCACATAGCCGGACCAGCCGACGGATACCGCCCCTGCGGCGACAGCATATTCGAGGATCAGCGCCCAGCCGACCATCCAGGCGAGGATTTCGCCCATAACGGCGTAGCTATATGTGTATGCGGACCCCGAAACGGGGACCATCGCGGCCATTTCGGCATAGCAAAGTGCCGCCACCGCACAGACGAAACCGGCGATGATGAAGCTGAGCATCATGCCCGGCCCCGCCTTTTGCGCAGCCTCTGCCGTCAGGACGAAGATACCGGTGCCGATGACGGCGCCGATCCCGAGCATGGTGAGCTGAAACGCACCGAGCGAACGGTGCAGCGACTTTTTCTCGGCAGTCGCGAGAATGGCGTCGAGCGATTTGACGCGGCCAAAAATCATGAAATCCCCCTTGGGTATGTCTTTGGCGGGGAACCTAACCGCGTTTCACGGCGGCGCAAGCACTTAGGATCAACGTGGCAGCATCGCGCCCATCTGTTGCCCGCCGAAGATGTGGACGTGCAGGTGCGGCACTTCCTGGTGCCCGTGGCCGCCGATATTGGCGAGCAGGCGATAGCCGGGCTCGACCAGCCCTGCCTCGCGCGCGA
>DDFE01000150.1:25259-26047 GCA_002336985.1 Sphingomonadales bacterium UBA1936 | reverse complement strand
GCCTGCGGATTGATGTCGTGGAAGGCGAGCGCGAAGTCGTCTTCATAGACCGTCCGGTTCGGAATCTCTCTGCGCAGGATTTTCGCGAAGATGTTCTGGTCGTCATAGGGCGCGGTGGCGTCGATCGGCATGTCAGCTTCCCCTGGCCGCTTTTTCCACGACACCCGAAACGCCTTCGCGCCGGCGCAGTTCGTTGATAACTGCCGACAGCGGCACGTCGCGGCTTTCGAGCAGGACGAGCAGGTGGAAGATCAGGTCCGCCGCCTCACCGGTCAGTTCGGCATCCGATCCGGAAAGCGCAGCGACCACCGTCTCCACCGCTTCCTCGCCCAGCTTGCGTGCGGCGAGAGGCGCGCCACCCAGCAACAGCTTGGCCGCATAGGACGACGCAGGGTCGGCGCCACGGCGGGATGCGATAGTCGCGGCGAGATCGGAAAGTGCGTCGGTCACGCCCCCGTTAAAAGAGCGGGCCGGGCGCCGGGTCAACCCTAAGACTTATTTTGCGCTGGGCGGGCGCTTCGACGCCTGCCGTCCGATGATCAGCCCCGCGACTGCGATGGAGAGCAGCAGGACATCATTGGGCTGCATGACCGTGTCGCGCATCGACTGGGCCTGCGCCGCCGAGGACAGGCCAAGTGCGAGAAATGTGATGATTGCGCGAAACACGGTGTGGCTGCCCCCAAGCTTCGACGCCTGTGTCACAGCGATGCGACAGAAGGAAGACTCATTGCTGCACCGCAATGAACAATCGTGGAAAAATGTCAGTGGGCGCGGACCGGCAGACCGGC
>DDFE01000150.1:24994-25151 GCA_002336985.1 Sphingomonadales bacterium UBA1936 | reverse complement strand
CCATGGGTGAAGACTTCCCAATGGTCGCCGACCTTGCGTGCGTCGACGGACGCGACGACACACTGGCTGCCGAAACGTTCGGCGATGTCGGCCACGACTTCGGGCCGGGCGACAGCGGCGGAATTGACCGCGACCTTGTCCGCCCCCGCCAGCAGCA
>DDFE01000150.1:13687-24960 GCA_002336985.1 Sphingomonadales bacterium UBA1936 | reverse complement strand
CGCACGACGTCGATG
Organism: Sphingomonadales bacterium UBA1936; assembly: GCA_002336985.1. GTDB lineage: Bacteria > Pseudomonadota > Alphaproteobacteria > Sphingomonadales > Sphingomonadaceae > Sphingomonas_O. The sequence continues at coordinate 24,945 of DDFE01000150.1, read as the reverse complement.
ATGGTGTCGCGCCCCTCATGACTTGCGCCGATATCGAGGAAGCAGAGCTCGTCCGCGCCCGCTGCGTCATAAGCGCGCGCCGCCTCGACCGGATCGCCCGCATCGCGCAGTTCGACGAAATTGACACCCTTCACCACACGCCCGTTCTGCACGTCGAGACAGGGGATGACGCGGACGCGAACGGTCATCCTGCCGCCGCCACAGCCAGCGCCGTCGCAAGATCGAGGCGTCCGTCATACAGCGCCCGCCCGGTGATCACGCCCTCGACGCCGTCCTTCACGAAATGCGCGAGCATGCGGATATCGCCGATGCCCGCGACACCGCCCGAGGCGATAACCGGGATGTCGGTTGCGCGTGCCAGGTCGACGGTCGCCTGGACGTTACAACCTTTGAGCAATCCATCGCGCCCCACATCGGTGAACAGCAACGCCGCGACGCCCGCATCCTCGAACCGGCGTGCCATGTCGAAGGTCGAGACTTCGGACACATCGGCCCAACCCTGTGTCGCGACGAAGCCGTCGCGTGCGTCCACGCCCACAACGATGCCACCAGGGAACGCTGCCGCCGCGTCGCGCACCAGCTGCGGATCGGTCAGCGCCGCCGTCCCGATGATGACGCGTGCGACGCCAAGGCCGAACCATCCCTCGACCGCCGCCATGGTGCGGATGCCCCCGCCGACCTGCACATGGCCGGGGAATGTCGAAACGATGGAGGCGACCGCATCGCCATTCACCGCACGCCCCGCGAAGGCGCCGTCCAAATCGACGACGTGGAGGTACTGCGATCCGGCCTCCGCAAACAATGTCGCCTGCGCGGCGGGGTCGTCGCCATAAACCGTCGCCCGGTCCATATCGCCCTCTGCCAGGCGCACGACCTGCCCGCCCTTCAGGTCGATGGCTGGAAAGACGATCAGGGACGCCATGTCAGGAACCTTTCGAGCGTCGCGATGCCGTAACGCTGGCTTTTTTCTGGGTGGAACTGGACGCCGACCATGTTGTCGCGACCGATCGCCGCCACGACCGGACCGCCATGGTCGGTCGTCGCGAGAACGTCGCCGCCCTCGAATGCATAGCCGTGGAGGAAATACGCCTCGCCCGCCTCGATCAGCGGATGGGCCTGCGACGGTACAACGTCGTTCCAGCCCATGTGCGGGATCTTGAGCCCGGGCGCAGCGGCGACCGGCGCGACCTTGCCGCGGATCCAGCCCAGCCCAGGTGTCACGCCGTGCTCATGCCCCTCATCCGCCATCAGCTGCATGCCGACGCAGATGCCGAGGAACGGCTTCCCATTTGCGATCACGGCTTCGTTCAGCGCCTCGACCATGCCGGGAATTGCCGACAGCGCGCCCATGCAGTGCGCGAAAGCCCCGACACCGGGGAGCACGATGCGGTCCGCCGCCAGTACATCGGCCGGATTTTCAGTAACCGCGATGTCCTCGGCCCCCGCCGCTTTCAGCGCGTTATGGACCGACTGGAGGTTGCCCGCGCCGTAATCGATCAGCGCGATCGCACTCACAATATGCCTTTGGTCGAGGGGATCGCTCCCGCCTTGCGCGGGTCGATCTCGACCGCTTCGCGCAGTGCCCGCGCCAGCCCCTTGAACGCCGCTTCGGCGATATGATGATTGTTCGACCCGTAGAGCGTCTCGATATGCAGGGTCAGCCCGGCGCTCTGCGCGAACGAGTGGAAGAAATGTTCGAACATTTCCGTATCCATCTCGCCCAGCCGCTTTTGCGAGAATTCGGTCTTCCACACGAGGAACGGCCGGCCTGAAATATCGAGCGCGACGCGCGTCAGCGTTTCGTCCATCGGCGAGAGTGCATCGGCGTAACGGCGTATGCCGCGCTTCTCGCCCAGCGCCTTCAGGACCGCCTCGCCGATCGCAAGCCCGGTATCCTCCACCGTGTGGTGCTGGTCGATATGCAGGTCGCCGACCGTCTTCACATCCATGTCGATCAGCGAATGGCGCGACAGCTGTTCGAGCATGTGGTCGAAAAAGCCGATACCCGTCGAAACGGAATAAGCCCCCGTGCCGTCGAGATTGACGGTGACGTCGATGCTCGTCTCTGCAGTCGAGCGATGAACCGTGCCTGTGCGCATGACGGGCCGCCTATAGCCCGATGCCGTAACGACGCAACGCGTCTTGACCCGCCTCGCAACCACGTCCACCAAAGGGACCGATGACCGAGACCACGCCCGACAGCCTGATTCCCTATGACGAAATCGTCCAGGAGGCGCTGCGTGCCGTGGTCGGCCGCGTGCTGGGGCAGATCGGCCATTCGGACATGCTGCCCGGCGACCATCATTTCTACATCACGTTCAAGACACAGGCGGCGGGGGTCGACATCCCGGCGCACCTGATAGCGCGGTTCCCGGACGAAATGACGGTGGTCCTGCAGAACAAGTTCTGGGACCTGAAGGTTCATGACGATTCGTTCGAAGTCAGCCTGACGTTCAACGGCGTGCCGGCACAGCTCTTCATCCCGTTCTCGTCGATCACCGCGTTCGTCGATCCCGCAGTCAATTTCGTCCTGCAGTTTCAGGTCGCGGCGGACGGCGAAGGCCCGGCCGAGCACAGCGATGCACACAACGACGGCCCGATCGCAGAGCCCATCGAGGATGGATCGAACGTCGTCGCGGTGGATTTCAAGCGGCGCAAATAATCCGTTAGGGGTCGGCGCATGACCAAGACGCGCAGCGAGACCGACAGCTTCGGCCCCATCGATGTTCCCGCCGACGCTTATTGGGGCGCGCAGACCCAGCGCAGTATCGAGAATTTTCCGTTCGGTGCGCGCGAAGCCATGCCCGTCGAGATCGTCCACGCGCTGGCCATCGTGAAACGGGCCGCAGCCCGGGTGAATCGCACGCATGGGCTGGATGCGAAGATCGCCGACGCGATCGATGCCGCGGCGGGGGCGATCGTCACGGGCAAGCATGACGACCAGTTCCCGCTGGTCATCTGGCAAACGGGCAGCGGCACGCAGTCGAACATGAACGTCAACGAGGTGATCGCGGGGATCGCCAACGAAGCGCTGGCTGGCGCGCGCGGCGGCAAAGCGCCGGTCCACCCGAACGATCACGTCAATATGAGCCAGTCGTCGAATGACAGTTTTCCGACCGCGCTGCATATCGCGGCGGTATGGGCAGTGACGGAACGGCTGCTGCCCGCGCTCGACGTGTTGCGCGATGCGCTGGCCGACAAGGCGAAGGCCTGGGACGACATCGTCAAGATCGGCCGCACGCACCTGCAGGACGCGACGCCCCTGACACTGGGGCAGGAGTTTTCCGGCTATGTCGCGCAGCTGCAGGCATGCCGGACGCGGATCGATGCCGCGCTCGGCGATTGTCTGGAACTGGCGCAGGGCGGCACGGCAGTCGGGACGGGCCTCAATGCGCCCGTGGGGTTCGATGTGGCCGTCGCCAGGGAGATCGCCGACCTCACCCGTCTCGCTTTCCGCACCGCGCCCAACAAGTTCGCCGCGCTCGCGGGCAACGATGCCCTCGTACAGTTGTCGGGCAGCCTGAACACGCTTGCCGTCGCACTGACCAAGATCGCGAACGACATCCGTTTGCTCGGCAGCGGCCCGCGCTCCGGCCTGGGCGAATTGTCGCTTCCCGAAAACGAGCCCGGCAGCTCGATCATGCCCGGCAAGGTCAATCCGACCCAATGCGAAATGCTGACGATGGTCGCCGCACAGGTGATGGGCAACCACGTCGCGACGACCTTCGGCGGCATGCAGGGGCATTTCGAACTCAACGTATTCAAACCGCTGATCGGCGCGAACGTCCTGCGTTCCATCGACCTGCTCGCGACCGGCATGACGAGTTTTGCCGAGCGGTGCGTCGATGGGATCGAACCCAACCGTACGCGTATCAAGGAGCTGGTGGATCGCTCGCTGATGCTGGTCACCGCGCTCGCGCCGGAGATCGGCTACGACAACGCGGCCAAGATCGCGAAACAGGCGCATCATGACGGCACGACCCTGCGCGAAGCCGCGCTCGCCTCCGGCCTCGTCGATGCTGCGACGTTCGACCGTGTCGTTCGTGCCGACACCATGATCGGCCGGTCGTAGCGGGAACCTTCGCTCCGCCCGCGCGCTATCGCGCTCGAAAACGGGAGCAAGACTAATGGCCTTCAGTACGATTTTGGGTGCGGCGATTGGCAGCGCGATCGACGGTTCGGACGGCGACGACAGCACGCTCGACGGCGCGCTCGGCGGTGCCGTTACGGCAATGGCCGTCCGGGCAATCGCCCCCGTTGTTCTCACTTATGCGGTCGGCTGGCTGGTCCTTCACGGGATCGGCAAGGCCAAGGATGCGGCATTCGGAACGAAGGCCGACGCCTGAGCGGTTGACGATTCGGGTTGGGCGCGGGCATGAGCGGCCATGCCCGCCAGCCTTCCGTTCACCCGCCGGGGACTGCTTTTCGTCCTCTCGTCCCCGTCAGGCGCTGGCAAATCGACCATCGCGCGCAAGCTTCTCGCCTCTGACGACAATCTCGCGATGTCGGTATCGGCAACGACGCGGCCCATCCGACCGGGCGAAGTCGACGGCGTCGATTATCACTTCGTAAGCGTCGACCGGTTCCGCGAAATGGTCGCCGCCGGCGACTTCCTCGAATGGGCGCACGTCTTCGGCCATCGCTACGGGACGCCGAAAGCGCCGGTGTACGAAATGCTGTCGAAGGGATGCGACGTCCTGTTCGACATCGACTGGCAGGGCGCGCAGCAGCTGTTCCAGCAGGCGGGTGGCGATGTCGTACGCGCCTTCATCTTCCCGCCGTCGATGGACGAACTCGAACGCCGCCTGCGCGCACGGGCGACCGACAGCGACGAGGTGATCGACGCGCGCATGGCTCGCGCTGCGAACGAGATCAGCCACTGGGACGGTTACGATTATGTGCTGGTCAACGACCATGTCGAACGCTGTTTCGGCGAGGTGAAATCGATCCTGACCACCGAACGCCTGAAGCGCAGCCGCCAGACCAGCCTGATCGGATTCGTGCGCAGCCTGACCCGCGCGGTCTGACGCTTCGCCTAGCTAAGTTTCCGGCCGAAACCGGTGCGGGGTGGTACCGGTGGACGGGGCGGTTGCGGTTCGTTCTGTTCTGGCCCCTCGACATTCCTGTTTTCAAGATAGCGAGCCAGCGCCGCATCGGCGTCGAATCCGGTGTCGTCGTCTGATTTTGCCAGCGATGAATAGGCGGGACCGGTGTTGCGCGAAGGCGGCGTCTTCTTCGATCCGCGCATGATTTTCAGACCGGCAGTGATGAAACAGAGCGCTGCCAGCACCAGCATGAACAGCGCGGCGAGATGCATGTTCAGCGCACCCTGGCGATCGCCCATCAGGGCATGGATATCACCACGCGATTCCATAGACCGCGAAACCGCCAGGAAACCGAAACCCGAGGCCAGTCGAAAGATGATGCCGAAATTCATGCCAACAGCCCTTCCCTCCGTCGGGTTTAGGCGAGGCCGGCTAACATTCGATGAAACGCGTTATGCGAGCAGCCCGAGATAGCGGGCGGCCGCGCAGAAGTCGGCACGACGGGCTGTGCGGTTTTCGGTCGCGAGATAATCCTCGCCCCACAGTTCGGCCTGCCAGATTTCGTCGAGATGCGTCGCATCGAACGCCGCATCGGCTTCGATCGCACGCTCGGCGATCATCAGGCCCGCGACCAGCGATCCGCTTATGGTGACGAGCGGTGACAGTGCCGCCAGTTCGAACGGCGTTCGCGCTGCGACGGCCGCCGACAGCCGCGCGACCGTTTCCGGCGGCTGCGCGGCATGGACGATCCCTGCCGTCACGGTGAATGCAACATCGTAGCGGTGCCGCGCCCAGTCGAGCATCGGGTCCCAGACATCTGCCTGCCGCGCCGCGAGCTCGGGCGGATTTTCGGCGCGATAGCAGAGCACGTCGGTCTCGGCGTAACTCGATAGCGTCGCCGCGAAGCTTGCAGGATCGGCGCCGACCCGGTCGATGGCGGCATTGGTGAAACCGGTCAGCGGCATCGTACGCGGGTCGATGGTTTCGCCGACGGCGCGCCACTCTCCGGCGATGGCTTCGGCAAGCGCAGGCGAGGGTGCGAGCAACGGCGCACGTGCCGGCGTCTTGACCGGCCGCCCATCGAGCAGCACCGCGCCATCCACGACGCTGACACCCTTCCAGAATCGCTTCATCTCAGCGTTCCGATTTCCAGCGACGCGTGAGCAGGATCGGAAACACCAGGACGTCGAACATGCCGATGACGATCAGGATCGTCCCGATCACATCCGCGGGTTCGATCAACCGCTTCATGACGATCGCGATGCCAAGGAACGCCAGCGCGACCCCCGAAAATCGCAGGACGACGAGCGTGAAAAAACGTTTCTTTGCCTGGTCTTCGGTCATGCCACCCTCATTGCATCCATGATTTCGGCGGGATGCCGGACAATCGCATGCGCGCCCGCCGCCACCAGTTCGTCGGCAGGATGATAGCCCCAGGTCACGCCGATCGCACGTGTTCCGGCATTACGCGCCATCATCATGTCGAAGCTGGTGTCGCCGATGACGACCGTATCCGCCGCTTCTGCGCCCGCCTCCGCCATCGCCGCCTCCACCATTGCGGGATGGGGTTTGGATGGATGGCGGTCGGCGGTCTGCAGGGTCACGAAATGCTGTTCCAGACCATGTTCCGCAAGAACCAGCGCCAGCCCGCGATCGGACTTGCCCGTTGCGACGCCCAGCAGCCAGCCATCGGCGATCAACTCGCCGATCAGCGGCGCAATGCCGTCGAACAATGGTTCGCTGACCATTCCCTCGGCGCGCATCGCCTGAAACGCGCGTTTGTAATCGGCGGCGATGCGGCGGTGCAGGCCGGGTTCGGCATCGGGAAGCAACACGGTCACCGCCTCGACCAGGCTCAGCCCCACGATCCGCCGAATTGCCGTGTCGCGCGGCGGCGATATGCCGGACTTTCGAAAGGCAGACGCCATCGCGGTGCAGATATTCGCCTGGCTATCGACCAGCGTCCCGTCGCAATCGAACACCGCAAGGCGGACCATCATTTCGTTCCGCGCGCGCGCCGCTCGCCCTTGCGCTCCTTGCGGGCGGCCTTGGCCTTGTTCGCGATAAGGCGGCGCTTGCCTTCGGGCGTTTCGGAAAATTTCACCTCGTCGAGCACCAGCTTGTCGCCGTCCGCCAGGTCGAAGCCCAGGTCGATCAGCGTGTCGGCGAAATGGGGCGGCAGGTCGGCCTTCACATCGACCTGCCCGCCGTCGGGAAGATCGACGCGGATGCGACGCGCATGAAGATGCATCTTGCGGCTGATCGTACCGGTCAGGAACGCTTCGCGTCCGCCGTATTTGCCGTCGCCGACGATGGGGTGACCGATGGCGGCCAGATGCACGCGCAGTTGGTGAGTCCGGCCGGTGTAGGGTTGAAGCTCGACCCAGGCGGCACGGTTCCCGACGCGGTCGATGACGCGGTAGCGGGTCCGCGCCGGGCTCCCCTCCTTCTCGTCGACATGCATTTTCTCCCCGCCACTGCCAGGCTGCTTGCCGATCGGCAGTTCGATCATGCCGTCATGGATGTCCGGCACGCCGACGACCACAGCCCAGTAAACCTTGCGCGCGGTCCGGCTGGAAAACGCCTTTGCGAAATGCGCTGCTGCCCGTGAGCTGCGCGCGACGAGAAGGGCACCACTGGTGTCCTTGTCGAGCCGGTGGACCAGCTTCGGCCGCCCCTCCGCTTCGAAGGTCAGCGCGTCGAGCAGGCCGTCGACATGCTCGGTCGTACCGGTCCCGCCCTGTGTTGCCAGACCCGGCGGCTTGTTGATGACCAGCGCTGCGGAATCGCGATGGATGACCAGGCTCTGCGCGAACTCGATCTGGTCGGCGCTCAGGTTGGATTTCGGACGCACAGGGCGCGGCGAAGAGGTCTTCGGCGCGGAGTCCGCCGGGGGTACGCGCAACACCTGTCCGGTAGCCACGCGGTCACCCGGCTGCGCCCGTGCGCCGTCGAGCCGCAACTGTCCGGTCCGCGCCCAGCGAGAGACGATGTTGAAGTTCGCCTCCGGCAAATTGCGCTGGAACCAGCGGTCGAGACGGATACCGTCGTCATCGACGCCGATGGTGAACTGGCGGACCTCGCTCATAACGCGCGCACCGCGAAAACGCCCACGCCGGTCAGCGCAACCGCGCCGATCACCGACGCCGCGATATAGGTCAGGGCCAATCCGAAATTGCCCTTGTCGATCATCAGGAATGTTTCCAGNNCGAAGGAATGCCGTGCCGACCAGATAGCGTCCGGCCGACCCGAACGCCCCGCCGATCATGACCGCGAGTAAGTTATTCATGACGCCGCCGTAGCGGCTCGGCGGTCGAACCGCCAGCAGCGCTAGAGAATGTCGTTGATCTGGGCGAGCGTCAGCGGGTCGACGAACGCGATCCCGGTGTGCCCGTCGCGCGCCCAGGCGATGCGGCCCGCCACGCGGCCAAGCCCGGCAAGCGCGATATGGACGGGGCGTCCCGGTGCGAGTTCCATCTCCAACTCGACCATCACGCCGTGCGCCGACACATTGCGCGCTGACGTTTCATAGGTGCGGCCGGGACCCGCTTCGATCAGGGCATTCACGCGGACATCCGCCCGGCGTGAACGCCGGTCATCCGTGATTTCCTGTTTCAAATTACTCGCGGCCAATTCCAAGTCCTCCGGCAATCATCTCTTCGACTACGCCTGAGTCGTGAAGAATTTCGAAACGGCTAGACCGGAACCACACGTACCGGCAGGCCGTCGCGCGGTTTGGGGATGGGCCAGGCCTGCCATTCGGCGCCCGATGTTTTCGGCAATTCAATACGATGGCCCTGCAGCAGGTGCCACATAAGGATCTTCACCTGCATATACGCGAAGTGGAGACCCAGGCACATGTGCGCGCCGCCACCGAAGGGCGCCCAGGCATATTTGTGGCGCCCGCGCGATTCGTCGGGCGCGAACCGCATCGGATCGAACGTGTCGGGATCGGGCCAGTGTTCGGCCATGTGATGCACGAAATGCGTATTGATGCCGACGAAGGTTCCCGCCGGGAATTCATGTCCGCGGAAACTGAACGGCTTGACCGCGCGGCGGGGGATCGAGGGGACCGGCGGCATCAGCCGCATCGATTCCTTGAAGGCATATTCGGTGAGGACGAGATCGCCCAGCCGTTCGTAAGGCAGGTCGTCGCCATTGACGCCGAGCCCCGCCATTTCCGCCCGCAGTCGCTCCTGCCATTCCGGATGACGGCCGAGCAGCATGACGAGCGTGGTCGCGGACGACGTGATCGTGTCGTGCGCCGCCATCATCAGGAAGTTCATGTGATCGACGATCTCGTCGATGCCCAGCTGGCTGCCGTCCTCATGTGTCGCGCGGCAGATTTGCGAGAACATATCCTCGGCATNNGCGGTGCCGGGAATGGGCGCGCGTACGACGGCGATCGTCGCCTGCACCATGTCGGTAAAAGCCTGGTTGATCTTGGCGGCTTCGGGTCCGAGCGGCAGGCCGAGAAAGGACGTAGCGGCAAGGTCGAGCGTCAGCGCCTTCACTGCCGGATAAAATTCGAAGGACTGCCCGGACCATTGGGCGACGCGCTCCCGAATGCCGGCATTCAGCGCATCGGCGTAAAGCTTCATCGGTTCCGGCTTGAATGCGACCGACAGGGTCCGCCGATGGACGCGGTGCTTTTCGAAATCCATAAGCATCAACCCGCGCGGAAACACCAGGTTGAGCATCGGGCCCCAGCCCTGTTCCGACGAAAAGATCTTGTCGCGGTCGAACAGGACGAGTTCGTTGGCATCCGGCCCGAGGAGCGTGACATTGGGTCCGCCAAAGCTGCGATGGCGGAACACAGGCCCATATTTCGCGTGCATCCGGCGGACATAGCCCGGCGGATCCGCAAGCAGTTTGAGCGTCGTGCCGATGATGGGCCAGCCGTTTTCGCCAGGGATATGGTCGAGCACTTTCGGCGGGTTCAGCGGCAGCCAGTGAGGATTGGCGGTGAAACGGTCTGCGCGAGCCATGACGATTCCTTACTTACATTCGTATAAGTAACAGAATCTATCTCTGGCGCCAGATAGACGTTTGCCTCCTAAATACGTTACTTATCGTGCCGTTAACGAACTATGGGTCTGCAACTAGCCGTGGAGAACCGCCGGAGCCAGCGGGCACGGGTCGCCTTTACCGCGCTTTTGCGCGAAGCCGGAGGCGTGCGCGTCGACGCGTCGATGTGCGACCTGTCCGAAACCGGGTTTCGCGCCGATTGCGCCTTTCCGATCGCCATCGGCCAGCGGGTCTTCCTGACCATCCCGACTTTTGCGCCGCTAGAAGCGATCGTCGCCTGGCGGCTGGGTCACGAATATGGCTGCAAGTTCCTGCGGCCGCTGCATCCCGCGGTCTTCGCTACCATCGTTTCGCGCCACAGCGGGCACTGAACACGACAGGCCGAAGGGCCGTGCTTCACTATTCGTTAACCATTGGAATTTACTTTTGGTTAAGGATTGGCGGCGCGAAACAGCGCTTCCCCGCCGGAGTTTCCTGTTTTGCGCCACGTGCTTCGCGATGCCTGTCTTGCCCTGCTCGCCGGCGGCGCTGTGCTGATTTTCAGCGGCTGCGCGCACCGTCCGGTCGTCGCACCGAAAGTCGTGGCAGAGGTATTGCCGCCCGCAGATCCGAACAACTGGCCCGCCCTCGTCACACCTGGCGACGCGGATCGGTTGAAACGGATCGATGAAGCATGGAGGACGGCCCTTACCGAAGCCCGTCCGCGCAACAGCGCCGCAATCACGCAAGAAGGCGCGCTGCTCGATCCGGCCGGAGCGCTGACGCGCGCCGCGCCTTCCCCCGGTCAATATCGCTGCCGCGTGGTGACGCTCGGTAAGGGTACCGATCATCGCGGCCCCGTGTTCCAGGCCTTCAAGCCGCAGACCTGTTTCGTGCAGGCCGAAGAAAAGCTGCTCGTCCTGATGAAAGCCACCGGATCGTCGCTTCCCGGAGGACGCCTTTGGGACGATGGCGACAAGCGTTTGATCTTTCTGGGTGCGATGGCGGACAAACCCGGCGCCGGAGCGCCCGCCTATGGCAGCAACACCCAACGCGATCGCGCCGGTGTATTCGAACGGGTGGGCGATTTCCGCTGGCGCCTGGTGACGCCGTGGCCGGCCGCCGGATCGACGCTGGAGGTCATGGAACTCGTACCCGAAGCACTGCCGCCGCCCCCTGTGCGCTGACCCATTGACGGCCGCAATG
>DDFE01000150.1:12766-13618 GCA_002336985.1 Sphingomonadales bacterium UBA1936 | reverse complement strand
GTGCGTACGGTGATATTGGGACAGGATCCGTATCATGGGCCGGGACAGGCGCATGGCCTGTGCTTCTCGGTCAAGCCGGGCGTCCGGACGCCGCCGAGCCTGATCAACATCTACAAGGAACTCGACGCCGACCTCGGCATCCCGCCCGCGCGGCATGGCTATCTCGAACATTGGGCGCAACAGGGCGTGCTGTTGCTCAACAGCGTGCTGACCGTGCGCATGGGCGAAGCCGCCTCGCACCAGGGCCGCGGGTGGGAACGTTTCACCGACGCCGTCATCCGCGTGATCGCCGCGCGCCCGCAGCCGGTCGTCTTCCTGCTGTGGGGCAGCTACGCGCAAAAGAAGGCGGCATTCGTCGACGACGTATCGCGTGGCGGGCGGCATCTCGTTTTGAAAGCAGCGCATCCATCTCCGCTGTCGGCGCATAACGGATTTCTGGGCTGCCGCCATTTTTCGAAAGCGAATGCGTTTCTCGAGAACCAGGGCCAGCTGCCGGTCGATTGGAAACTACCGGACGCCGTTGCGGGTTAGGCAATCAGCGGGAAGCGCGCTAGCGTTTCATGGCGCCGCTCTTCTTGCACGCTTTCGACCAGCAGGAACTCGTCGACCCGCCAACTGATCGCGTCGATGGCACAGTTGAACTGGGGTTCGTCGTCATAGTGAAGCGAGATGTGCGGACGGAATGCCGATCGTGAAGCAATCGCGTATGGGGACAGCGCTTCAGCGAGGCCTTTCTGGAAATCGACTGCGCCACGCATGACGTCGCTCCCCAGCAGAACCCGCCCGCCGACCATGTCGAATGATACCCTGAAAGCCTTCGAGGCAAACGCCGAAGCAAGCTTTATCATGCAG
>DDFE01000150.1:1889-12736 GCA_002336985.1 Sphingomonadales bacterium UBA1936 | reverse complement strand
AGCGGCGGCTTGACCATGAAAATCAGGGGATGCGGTTTGATGGGCACGAGGCCTTATAGGCGATGCCGCCCGCGCCGACAGTCCTCAAGCCGGGTGGCGAAATGCCCGCCAGCCCGCCCAGACGAAACCGATCAGCACGATGCCCTGCACCACCGCGAACGGCGGTTCCGATCCGGTGGGCGCGAAAGCGTGGAGAAACGGGATCTTCTGGAAGCTCTGCACGACCAGTACGAAGCAGTTGAAATAGAGCGAAAGGATCGCCGTCACCGCATAGACGGGTCGCCAGATCCCCGTTCGCCCCCGCGCCAAAGCCAGCACAGCTATGCCAAGCAGGCCGGTGCACAGGATGCCGACCGCAACCGCGGGCGTCACGCCCTTGAACGGGAAGAGGAAGCCCGTCAGCACCGTCAGGATGGTCAGGACGAGAAAGACCAGGTTCGCGCGCGCTAGCCAGCGCCCGCGCAAATACGCCGCAAGCCAGACCAGTCCTGCAGCGATGGCGATCAGGCTGATGATCGTATGAAGGTCGGTAAACGCGGCGAGCGACAGGCCGAGCATCATCTGCATTCCCCCGATTGTTACGCATACGGTATAGCACATTCGCCTTGGCGGCCAGACACCCGAGAACTGCGTCGCTCCAAAGTTTTTGCGGGCGCCAGGGAAATTGTTGCCCGTTTCGCGGTTCTGCTAGCCAAATGACCACGCCAGCAGACAATCCCCCGCCCGAACGCGCGCGCCGGACAGAGGATCGTTATCGCGCGCTGTTCGACACGCTCGACGCCGGTTTCTGCGTCATCGAGTTCATCGACAGCGCGCATGGGCCGCTGTCGGACTACATCCATGTCGAGGCGAACGCGGCCTATGAGCGCAATGCCGGCATTCCCAACGTCGTCGGGCAAAAGGTCCGCGAGATGGTGCCAGACGAGGCCGACAGCTGGGTCGCGCGCTATGGTGCAGTACTGCAGACTGGCGAGCCGATCCGCTTCGAACAGGAACTTGTCGCTACCGGCCGCCATCTCGACCTGTCGGCGTTCCGGCTGGAGCCCGCGAGCCTGAACCAGGTCGCGGTCGTGTTCCGCGATGTCACGGCCCGCAAGCGTGCGGAAGAGGAAGTCCGCGAACTCAATGCGACACTGGAACAGCGCATTGCCAAGGCGCTTGAGGAACGGGAGACCGCAGAAGAGGCGTTGCGCCAGGCGCAGAAGATGGAGGCGGTCGGACAGTTGACCGGCGGCCTTGCGCACGATTTCAACAACCTGCTCGCCGGCATATCCGGCGCATTCGAGATGATCGGCGTCCGGACGAAACAGGGCCGTACTGCCGAGATCGACAAGTACATTGCCGCGGGACAGGGCGCCACGCGGCGGGCGGCGGCGCTGACCCACCGCCTGCTCGCCTTCGCACGCCGCCAGACATTGTCGCCGCGGCCGGTGGTGATCAACAGCCTGCTGGGCGACTTGTCGGAACTGATCCGCCGCACTGTCGGCCCCTCGATCCAGGTCGAGACGGTCGCGGCGGGCGGGCTGTGGCCGACGCTGGTCGATGCCAACCAGCTCGAAAACGCGATCCTGAACCTCAGCATCAATGCGCGCGATGCGATGCCCGACGGCGGCAAGATCACGATCGAGACCGGCAACAAATGGCTCGACGCGCGCAGCGGTCGGGAACGCGGGCTGGAGGCGGGGCAGTACGTTACCGTCTGCGTCAGCGACACCGGCACCGGCATCGACAAGGATACGCTCGACCGCGTGTTCGAACCGTTCTTCACGACCAAACCCGTCGGCCAGGGCACCGGTCTTGGCCTGTCGATGGTTTATGGCTTCGCGCGCCAGAGCCACGGCCATGTCCGCATCTATTCGGAGGTCGGGCAGGGCACGATGGTGTGCCTATACCTGCCCCGCCACACGGGCGACGAGCCGGTCGAGGATGCACCGCAGCCGAACGCCATAGAGGCGACCGGGGCCGACGCCACCATCCTGATCGTCGATGACGAGCCGACCGTGCGCATGCTGGTCACCGACGCGCTGGGCGACCTGGGCTATGCGTGCCTGGAGGCCGGTGATGGCCCCGCGGGCCTGCGCCTGCTGCAGGGCGATACGCCCGTCGACCTGTTGATCACCGACGTCGGTCTGCCCGGCGGGCTGAACGGGCGGCAGGTGGCGGATGCCGCGCGGGCGCTGCGCCCCGACCTCAAGATCCTGTTCATCACCGGCTATGCCGAGAATGCGGTCCTCAACCACGGCCATATCGCGCCGGGCATGGAAGTGCTGACCAAGCCGTTCGCGATCGACGAACTGGCAGCAAGGGTCCAGCGGCTGCTGCGCTAGAAGCCGCCGCGCCCACTTGCGCATCGCGTAGCAATCGGCTTGCGCTGCAGGGCATGACCCTGTTGTCCGATCCCTATGCCCTGGTACTCGCCTGCCTCGCGGTTGTGATCGTCGGCATGGCGAAGGGCGGGTTCGCGGGCGTGGGTACGCTGGGTACGCCGCTGCTGGCCCTCGCCCTGCCCCCGGCGACGGCCGCCGCACTGCTGCTCCCGATCCTGATCGTGCAGGACGTCATCAGCGTCTGGGCGTTCCGCAAGACGTGGGACCGTTGGGTCGTCGCCTGGATGCTGCCGGGCGCAGCGGTCGGCGTCGTCGCGGGGTCGCTGTTTTCGGCGCACGTCCATGAGGACCAGCTGCTGTTGGCACTCGGCCTCATCACCCTGCTCTTCGGTCTCTACCGCCTGTGGGTCGAGCGCGGCGGGCGGATCGTCGCGGCCAGCACATCGCCCGGCTGGGTGGGCAGCCTGTTCGGCGCGGCGATGGGCCTGACCAGCCAGATCGCCCATGCCGGCGGCCCGCCGCTGCAGATGTGGCTGACGCCCCGCCGCCTGCCGCACCAAACCTATGTCGGGACCAGCGCGATATTGTTCGCGGTGGTCAACTGGCTGAAGGTGCCGAGCTACCTCGCGCTCGGCACGCTCAATCGCGAGACGCTGACCGCCGCCGCGCTCCTCGTCCCGCTCGCCATCGTCAGCACGCTCGTCTCGGTCCGCATCATCCGCCGGATGGACGCCGCGCGCTTCTACACCGTCATCTACTGGCTGATGGTCCTGCTGGGCGCAAAGCTGGTGTGGGACGGGATCAGCTGAAGGTCAGCGGATCCGGCCCCATGCGCCCGTCCGCCCGGGCGAGCGTCGCGATCTTCGCGAGATCGTCAGCGTCGAGCGCGAAGTCGAACACGCCCAGGTTCTCGCGCATGCGCGCCGGATGCATGGTCTTGGGAATGACGATCAGGCCGTTCTGGATATGCCAGCGCAGCGCGACCTGCGCGACGGTGCGGCCGTGCTTCTGCGCGATCCCCTGAAGCACCGGGTCGCCCAGCAGTTCGCCCTGGCCCAGCGGGCTCCACGACTGGATGGCAACGCCGCGCGCCACATTGGCCGCCCGCAGTTCCACCTGCTGGAACGCGGGATGGCATTCGATCTGGTTCACCACCGGCACGACGCCGGTTTCGGCGATGATGCGGTCGAGGTGGTCGGCGTTGAAGTTCGACACGCCGATCGCGCGCACCCGCCCCTCCTCACGCAGCCGGATCAGCGCGCGCCAGGTATCGACGTACAGCCCGTTCATCGGCGCGGGCCAGTGGACGAGGTAGAGATCGACGTAATCGACGCCCAGCCGGTCGAGGCTGGCGCTGCACGCGGCGAGCGCGGCGTCGAACCCCTGATCGGTATTCCAGACCTTGGTCGTGACATAGACGTCCTCGCGCGCCAGCCCGCTCGCGCGCAGCCCCTCTCCCACGCCCGCTTCGTTGCGGTAGATCATCGCGGTGTCGATGTGCCGGTACCCGGTGCCCAGCGCCGCCTCCACCATCGCGGCCGTCCCGTCGGGCGACGCCTGGTAGGTGCCGAGGCCGATCTGCGGAATCGTGCTGCCGTCGTTCAGCGTGATGATGGGTTGGGTCACCGGGGGAGTTCCTCCTGAGTCGAATGCCCGGGCGCTATAGGGGCGCGGCAGGCGGTCGAATAGTCATACTAAATCGAAAATTTCGCATCGGTCCGGGAAGCACGTTCGCGGACCGCGCCCTGCAAAACGCCCATTCCTCCCCCCGATTGCACGAATTGATGCCACGATCCGCGCGCCCGCGCCTAGGGTGGCGGCCGGGCGTCCCGCCCGATTGGAAATGACCATGGCCAAGAGCCAGAAGAAGTCGAACCGCGAAGTCCGCAAGCCCAAGGCGGAAAAAGCGCCCAAGCAGAACGCCTCCAACCCGTCGACCAAGGCACCCGCAGTCGGGATCGTCACGATCAAGGGCTGAGCGCCCCGCCCCCTAATCGATGATTACCCCCGTGCCGTCCGCCTTCATGCGGGCGAGCGCGTCCTTCATCCCCTGCAACTGTTCGGGCGGGTGCGGTTCCCAGCTTTCGACCTCTCCGACGATGCGCAAGGGGTCGCGCGAGCGATAGGACCTGGTCACGTTCCCGGGGAATTTCTTGTCGGTCAGGTTGGGATCGTCGACGAATTCCCCCACCGGCTCGACGATATAGATGCGCTCGCGCCCCTCGCCCTGTGCCAGCTCGCACCCCCAGACCGCGGATTCGAGCGCGCCGCTGAAATAGATCCACGATAGCGGCGTGCGGTCGGCATAGTTGGACGCATGGCCCGGGACCAGCAGGTCGCCCGGCGACAAGTCGGCGCGGGTGCCGTGGTAGAACGGCGGCGTGGCGTCCCTGGCATAGGTCATTTCAGGCCCCGGATAGCGCGAAAGGTTAGTAAAGGTTAGCCCAACAGCATCCTGCGATGATCGTCCCATTCGTCGTCGCTCATCGGGCCGAGCCCCGCGTTTTCGCGCTTCATGTCCTCCAGCCCGCGCTCGAATTCCTCGCCCAGCGGCATGCGATCAGGCTTTTTCCCGACCAGTTCCAGTTCATGGTCGCGATACCGCTTCGCCGGCTTTCCGTCGCTCAGGTCCGCGCAGTCGAGCGCCATTTCCAGTTCGCCCGGCGGCATCAGGCAGTGCGGCGCATCGGGCACGGGCGGAAAGATCTGCTCGATCGCCTGTGCGACCGGCACCGGTGGCGCGGGCAGCGGTTCGTCCGCCGCCCGGTTGTCGCGAATGGCATGGCGAAACCGTTCGGGACCATAGGCGCGCAGCAGGAACATCATCAGCCGGTCGCTCTGCCGGTAACGCCGCCCGATCACCTGTCCGTCCTTGTTCCACACGGGTTCGTCGCTGCCGTGGATCGCGCGTTCGAAGGCGGCGTCGATCAGCTTTTTAGACGCGGCATCGATCGCCGCATCCCATGCCGCGGCAAAGCCCTCCGCACCGGGCTGGCGGCGCAGGCGGTAACAGCTCTGTTCGGACATGCCGACAGACCGGGCCGCCTGTGCCACCGATCCTGTATCGGCAAGCGTTTCGATGAACAGCCGCTGCTTTTCGGTCGTCCAGCCATCGGCGCGCTTGCGGCGCAGGACGGGCACCCATTGATAGTCGTCGGGATTGCGGGATTGCCCGTCCCACCCGGTGGGCAGCGTGTCGACGGACGCATCGAGGTTGACGGGAAGGGCGGCGGGGTTCGGTTCGTACTGTTCCATCCGAAAGTATGGAATATAAAAGGAACATGTAGGACAGAGGTTTTTTACGTCTGCGGTCCGGCGCGTAACGGCCAGCGGCCGTGCACGACATGCGTCGTTTTCCCCACGACGCTCTCGACCAGCAGGATTTCGTCGACCGTCCAGCCGATGGGCGCGATCTTCTGCGCGCCCAGCCGGTCGCCCGCATAGTTGATGGTGACATGCGGTTCGGGCGTGGTGCCGAGCATCATCGGCGCCTTGTGTTCGAGCAGGTGGCGGACGAGCGCCTGCTGGAACGCGCGCGCCTCCGCCAGCGGATTACGCGTGCGCAGGGTCACGGCCTTGCGGTTCTCGATCCGGTCGAAGGACAGCGGGAACGGCGCCGCGTCGAAACTGTCGAGTGCTGCGACGACGGAGGGCAGCCATGCGGGCGGTGCATTGTGGAGGTCGAAGAGCAGCATCAGCGTGACGTGGAGGAGGTCGGGGCCGCGTGCGGGGTTGTTGCGGGGGAGCGCGGTGATGAGGGCCTGTGTGGTGGGCGGGGGTTTCGCCATGATGTAGAGCGGGCGGCGGGGGCGCATGGATGGAAATTATACAAAAGACATGCGTGACGCCATGTCCATCAGTCTTCGAAGCAGAACGATGCCGCTTGGGCCGCAAATACGCTTTCATCTATTCAGCAATCAAAATGCTCTTAAAAGCGCTTGCGAATACTCCGTTGCACGCTAGCTCTGCTAAGGTAACGACGCGTGCAATCGAGTTGCGATCGCCATTTCGGCTTCAGGGATGCATTTTACGGATATCGTTTGGGATTGGGACGCGCTTAAAGCGAACAGTAATTTACGCAAGCATCGGGTATCCTTCGAGCTTGCGGAAGTTGCCCTTAGCGATCCTAATCAATTGTCGCAGCTGGATACCGACTCATACGAGCATCGCTTCAAAACTCTCGCATGTGTCGGAAATGTGATATTCGTAATCATTCACACCGAACCAGAGGCAGATGGCCATTCGGGTCGACTGTCGGGTCGGATAATCAGTGCTCGTAAAGCGACGCCCAGCGAGAGTAGGGCATACTGCAATGGCTAAAACCCTGTCTGAAAAGCTTCAACGTGAACTTCGTGAGCTCGAACTGCTCGCTGAGGCAGATATCGATCTATCCGATATTCCGGAGACGACGGACTGGAGCACGGCTCTTCGCGGTCTATGGGTAGGACAGGAATACGAGAATCTCAACTATGACATTCGAGCGGTGGCTAACGAAATCCTGAACAGAGCTTGGAAGGTTGGTGCTCGGCCTACGAACATGTGGCTCAACAAGGCGGCATGGTTTGTATACGAACGCATGCTTGTTGAGCTTGGAAAACTACTCACGCAAGCAAGGGTAGAAGCTTGGGATCATGGGCCGGTGTTTCGCGAAGTATACGGCTCTGCTAAAATTCATGGCGATGGGCCGGTAGCGAACCTGCTCGAAGCATTTTCGATGAAAACGCGCAAAATGGAAGTTGCTTCAGCTCAATTTGATAACGACACTTCGGCGATAATTGACGATGTCGTCAAGCGGTTTGCCTCCAAATCCGCCAGTCAATTACGGAACATTTCTCATATAGAGGGTAGTCCTTGGTATCGAGTTTGGTACTCTGGACAGAAAACAAGTGCTGGCATGGTAATAAGTCCGAACGTGATATTAGCGGCTTCCGCAAACAAAAATACAGATGGATGAAATAGAAAAACGAAAGCGAAAGCTATTAAATATGCCTTCCGTCGAAAATTGGGCGAGAAATAATCGTCCAAGATTCGATGACACTCTATTTGCACTTGTTAATTTTGATAAAAATCCACCCAGATTCGGCCTTGGGGCTGTTAAGCTGCTTTGTGCTCATCTTGCCAAGGGAAGTCTTTCCTCTACCGAGATTGATGAAAAAATCGAGTCAATAAAGCATCCTGCGGTGAGGTCCTCTGCGAGGCAGGTAGTGCCCGCGTTCTTAGAATATTTGCGAAGAAAACCGATAGAAGGCTTATCTGCCTTTGATGGCTTTAAAATAACATACCCAATTGGACCTCGTCCCGGTGGAGGAACGTTAGCGATCCCAATCGTACCAACTTTTATCGGAGTGAGAAATGAGCAACTTGTTCCGGTATTTGTGATACCGTGGGCCAATCTTTCGCTCGACGACTTTCAAAAAACTTTAATGTCATCAATTTTGAAAGATGCTATACTTTCTCATCAGCAATTTATCGGATGTGACGGCGAGATAATTGCATTTCCGAACATTGAAGAAGAGCAAATCCGTTACGAACGATCGTGGTCGATACGATCTTATGCTACAATGGATAGAGAAGATTTAAATCATCAGTTCTCGACTTTTGGACGAGCACTTCTAAAAATTATAGAAGACTTAGAGAACGAAGATTGAACCGCGACGATGGACAGAGAACAATAAGTTTAATTCCCGTTCTTCCGGTGCGCGAAGAACGCCACCAGCAGGATCCCCGTCACGATGCCGATCGCGCCGCCGCCGATCTGGGTCACGGTCTGGATCGCTTCTGCCGGCGGGACGGTGAGGTGGGCGCCGCCCTTTATCGTGCCGACGAACCAGGCGGTGCCCGCGAGGATGAACAGGTCGAGCACCACCATGCCGACCAGTGCGCGTGTGGATTTCTTCATGTGGCCCCTTCTCCTCTCCCCTTGAGGGAGAGGACGACACGCGCGAAGCGCGGCGCGGAGAGGGTGTGCGCCGATGGCGCACAGTATACCCTCTCCTAGCTTCGCTAGGCCGCGGCGCGGCCAAGCTGCGCTATCCTCTCCCCCAAGGGGAGAAGAAAAGCTATCATTCCGCCTTCGAAACGCAAGGCGCCTCAGTCGTGCTCGCGGTTGCCCGCGCCCATGTACAGTTCGCGGCCGGTTTCGTCGTAGACCTTGCTCATCGCCGCCATGCCGGCCTCTGCAGCGTCCGCCGCGACGAAGGCGTCGGCGGGCTGATTCTGGAGACGCGCGAACTCGCGGACTTCCTGCGTGATCTTCATGCTGCAGAATTTCGGGCCGCACATGGAACAGAAATGCGCGGTCTTGGCCCCTTCTGCGGGCAGGGTCTGGTCGTGGTATTGTTCCGCCGTGTCGGGGTCGAGCGACAGGTTAAACTGGTCGCGCCAGCGGAATTCGAAGCGCGCGCGGGACAGCGCGTCATCGCGCATCTTGGCCGCCGGGTGCCCCTTGGCGAGATCGGCGGCATGGGCGGCGAGCTTGTACGTCACCACGCCGACCTTCACATCGTCGCGGTCGGGCAGGCCCAGATGCTCCTTGGGCGTCACGTAACAGAGCATCGCCGTGCCGTACCAGCCGATCATCGCCGCGCCGATGCCGCTGGTGATGTGGTCGTACCCGGGCGCGATGTCGGTGGTGAGCGGCCCGAGGGTGTAGAACGGCGCTTCGCCGCACACCTCCAGCTGCTTGTCCATGTTCTCCTTGATCTTGTGCATCGGCACGTGGCCGGGCCCTTCGATCATGACCTGCACGTCTTCCTTCCACGCGCGGTGGGTGAGTTCGCCCAGCGTATAGAGTTCGGCGAACTGCGCCTCGTCGTTCGCGTCGGCGATGCTGCCGGGGCGGAGGCCGTCGCCGAGGCTGTAGGCGATGTCGTACGCCTTCATGATCTCGGTGATCTCGTCGAAACGTTCGTAGAGAAAGCTCTCCTTGTGATGCGCCAGGCACCATTTCGCCATGATGGAGCCGCCGCGGCTGACGATCCCGGTCACGCGCTTGGCGGTGAGCGGGATGTAGGGCAGGCGGACGCCGGCGTGGATGGTGAAGTAATCGACGCCCTGTTCGGCCTGTTCGATCAGCGTGTCGCGGAAGATCTCCCACGTCAGGTCTTCGGCAATGCCGCCGACCTTTTCCAGCGCCTGGTAGATCGGCACGGTGCCGATGGGGACCGGCGAATTGCGCACGATCCATTCGCGCGTGTCGTGGATGTTGCGGCCGGTGGACAGGTCCATGACGGTGTCGGCGCCCCAGCGGATCGACCAGACCATCTTGTCGACTTCCTGCGCGACGTCGCTGGCGACCGCGGAATTGCCGATGTTGGCGTTGATTTTGACCAGGAAATTGCGGCCGATCGCCATCGGCTCGCTCTCGGGGTGGTTGATGTTCGACGGGATGATCGCGCGGCCGCGGGCGACCTCATCACGGACGAATTCGGGGGTGACGAAATCGGGGATGGCGGCGCCGAAGCTCTCGCCGTCGCGGATGTATTCGCGGAGCATCTCGCGGCCCAGATTCTCGCGTGTCGCGACATATTCCATCTCGGGCGTGATGATGCCGCGGCGGGCATAGTGCATCTGGCTGACGTTCGCGCCGGGCTTGGCGCGCAGCACGGTCTTGCGGACGCTGGGAAAGGGTTCGACGCCGCCGCTGCGGTCGGGGCCGAGCTGGCCGTTGTCCTCTGGCCGGACCTCGCGCTGGGCGACCTCTTCCACGTCGCCGCGGCCGCGGATCCAGCCGGCACGCAGTTCGGCGAGGCCCTTGTTGATGTCGATCTGCACGGCGGGGTCGCTGTACGGTCCGCTGGTGTCATAGACGTTGAGCGGCGGTTCGCCGCACGACGGCTCCAGGTCGATCGCGCGCATCGCGACGCCGAGCGGTCCGACATGGATCTTCCGCGAACCGCGAATGGGACCGGTGGTCACTTTCGGAGTCGAGGGATTCTGGGCGGGGGCGGTGTAATCGGCCATCAGACAACTCCTTGGGGAAAGGCATCGGCGCGGCCGGTGAAGCCGCAGAGGAAGAGGACAGCACCGCCGACCAGCGCGACGATGCCGATGATGCGCATGTGGCGCTGGAACGGGCGGTAGAATGCGAACAGCGGGACCGGGAATGCCAGGATCAGCAGGCCCTTCACCACGGCGACCATACCGAACAGTGTCACGACCAGCGCCAGCGTATCGAGCGTGTGGTGGTGGACGATCAGGATCGCCGCCCCCACCCAGAATGCCGCCGCGCCGCCGACGAGCGTCAGCAAGGGCGAGCGTTCGAGTTCCTCGACGAACCCCGCCCAGCGCGCCGGGTAGAGCGCGATGCCGAGGCCGACCGCGAACAGGTAAAGCCCGATCGCCTGCGCGAGTTGCAGCGTCAGGACGGTGATCGTGTGGGCCACTGCACTCTCCTTCATCGAACGGAGTGCGGGCGCGAAAGTCGATGCGCTCCCTTCCTCCGCCCGCGCTAACGGGATCAGGTTCGACGGGTCAGGGCATCGGCCCAATCTCAGCCGCCCATGCGCGGCCCCCCGGGGA
>DDFE01000150.1:0-1821 GCA_002336985.1 Sphingomonadales bacterium UBA1936 | reverse complement strand
GCGTCAGGATAGCGACGTCGCGGCAGTATTTGCCGTTCTCGATCGTCGCTGCGCCGACCACGACCGTCCCGTAGTTCGCAGCGCCGCGCCAGGACACCGCCTCGTTGCTGCTGAACGCCTGTGCCAGCGCGGCCCCTTCGGTTTCGGGACCGGACGGAGTGACCGCGGCTGCCGGTGTCGCTGCGACAGTCGATACGACGGGCACGATCGCCGCTGCCGAAACCTTCTGCACTTCGCGCAATGGCGCGGCACGAGCCGCTACGGGCGCGGGTGCAAGTTGTGGTGTGGCGGGGCCTTGCGCGGGCAGCGACACGGCAACACTCGCGTCCGCCACTTGCGCCTGGCCGCCGGGTGCGCCCGAAAGCGCCATCACGATGAAGGCGCCGAGGCCGACACCACCCAATGCTGCAAACCCAAGTTGTTTCGGACGCGCGCCGACCGACACGCGACGGCGCGGGGCCTCGATCACGTCCCAGCGCTCGATGCGGCTGTAGCGGACGACGACCGACGTTCGCTGCGCGGACCGCGTCAGCAGCAGCGGCGCATTCTCCGCCGTCATGACGTCACGCGGCGCCAGGATCAGTTCGTTCGGAGTCGACTCGCGCTCGATGACGTTCATGCGACGACGAAAACGCAGTTTCAGCGCGGCGCGCAAGCCGAATCTTGCGCGCCGTCGCCGATCCGCCCCGTACGTCGGCTATACTGCTAGACGACCTTGCGACCGGTGAAGAGCTGGATCAGGCCCACGACCAGCGCGACGACCAGCAACAGGTGGATGAGGCCGGCACCGATGTGCAGCGAAAAGCCCAGCAGCCACAGCACCAGCAGGATGACGACGATTGTCCACAGCACAGGCGTTCTCCCAGATTATTTTAGAACGTATATGCAATGCCCAGCGCGCCGATTAGTTGCTCGTCGGCGTGAACGAGCGGCGAGCGCCGCGTTTCGGGCATGAACCGCGAATAATTGCCCGCCGCGAAAAGCGAGAAGCCGCGGCGCAGGTCACCGCTGAGCGAATATCCGGCAAGGATGCCTGCGGACACGTTGTTGAACCCTGCCCCGATGTCGAATGTCGGAAAGCCGCTGACCGCCGCCTGGGCGGGCGTGACCCCGTAATAGGTCTGGGCATAGCCCGCACCGACATAATCGGCCGCGACGTTGAGCGCGACCAGCATCCGCCGGCTGAGCGGCGTCGCATAGGTGACCGAAGGGGTCACGATGAGACTGTTGTGGATATCGGTCACGTCGTGGCTGACCGCGAGGTCGAATGTCAGCACGTCGTACTGCGACGTGATCACGCCTGTCTGCTGGTAGCCGATATGAAGCCCGGCTTCGACCGCAGGCTTGATGTCGCCGAGCAGCGCAATCCGGCTGGCGCGCAGGCTCGAGCGNNGGATGACGTCGGCGCTGAAGTTCACGGCGATGATCGAGAATTTTATCCCGGATATGCTGCCCCGCGCGCCGGCCAGCGGCGCGACATAGTAGAAACGCGAACCGTCATAGCGCGGGATGACGGCCGCACCGATCCCTAGTGTTATCGTATCGTGATGATCGGGCGATTCACTGGCAGCGACCGCAGTGTCGGTCGTCGATACCTGTTCGTCAGTGCTCTCGGCCAGCGCCGGACTGGACAGTGCCATTGCAAGTGCGAGCACCGACGTTGTTCTGATCATTGAAATTCCCGCCGTTCTTTCGGTTGCGTAACCTATGACTACGCCGAAAGTTTCAGCAAGGAAATCAGAGGAGATATTTAACCTTCACATTCTCGTCGACCGTACCGCTGGCGACCGGAATGCTCGCCTCCGAAAACCGCGGCGGCCC
>DDFE01000028.1 GCA_002336985.1 Sphingomonadales bacterium UBA1936 | reverse complement strand
CCGTAGATCTCCGGCTCGCGCGTGCCGAGCAGGTTGAGGTTGGGGCCGTTGAGGACGAAGACGATGGGCATGATCTAGCTCGCCTTACGCAGGATTTCGTTGATCCGCGACTGCCAGCCGGGACCGGTCGCACGGAATTTCTCGATGACCGCACTGTCGAGTCGCAATGTGATCTGCCGCTTTGCGTCCGGCTTTGTCGTGCCCTTCGGCCGCCCGCGATTCTTTCGAAATGCGGCCATGAACTCGGCGGGAAGCACGTCTTCCGCTGGCCGCGCACGAGCGAAGTCGTCTTCGGTCCACTCCGGATTGGCTTCGGGTTCAGAGGCCATGACGGCGCAACTCCTTGTCATGCGCGCGACGATAACTGATCGGGCGCAGCGTTTCTCCATCCAGCGTGAACACGAGCGCATATCCACTGCCGTCGATACGGGCGAACGCCCGATATCGCGTCTCCCCGTAATCGAACCGGTCGTCCACCAGAACGACCGCGGCATCGAAATCGAAAGATGCCGCATCGGTGAGCGACAAGCCATGCTTGTCGCGATTGATCGCATCCTTCGCCGGATCGAACTCGATGTTCACGAATTAAATGTAGTTACAAATAATTGTGATGTCAATGCCGCCATTGAAATTCAGAAACTATAGACGACGCTGGCGCGCGTGACGGTATCGGTGCCGACCGACGTCGCCAGCGGACCCCGTTCGTAGCGCAACGAATGCGACAGCCGCGCAGAAAGCTTCTTCATCAGCCGCGTGTCGAGCGCGGTCGTCGATTCGACGCTCGTCGCGCCGGGTTCCGTATAGACCGACGCATTCTGCTGTGCGCGCAGGCCGGGCGTGATGCGCCAGTCGATGCCAAGCGCCCCGCGTGCCGACAGGGCGGTTTCCTGGTGCAGGTCGGTGAAATAGGTGTGGCGCACCGCCGGGCCGCCCTCCAGGTTCACGCGGAATTCTTCGGTATTGGCAAGCTTCACGCCGAGGCCGGCGCCGGTCGACACACGGCCGTAGAATCCCGCAAGGCGGTCGCGCTCATAGGATGAGAGGCCATAGGCATACATCGCGTCGCTGACCCGCCAGTCCGCCTTGTACGCCAGCTGGAAGAACTCGCGCGACAGGATGCCGCCGGTTTCCTGGTAATCGGCGCGTCCGGCCAGGCTGTGCTTCCATGGGCCTTCCTCGCGCGACACCTTGAACAGCACGCTGCCGCCCACCGATTCCGTCTTGCCCGTCGTCAGGAAGCCGCCCAGTTCGCCCTCGCCGCGCCAGATGACCGGCGGCGCGATTTCGGCGATGGTCACGGGGATCCCTTCGCCCGGCATCGGCGTGACGGCGAGCGGCATCAGGCGGGGCAGGGGCAGCAATGCGTCGATCTCCGCCCCCGCGTCCGGGTTGGTCCGGCGGGCGACGCGAACGATGGCGTCCAGCGTTGCCGGATCGCCCGTGTCGCGCGCCGCCTCGATCATGTCGCGTACGGAAGATGGCAGGGTGGCCGACGCCGGTGCTGCGCCCGTGAGCGCCAGCACGCAAGCGGCGGCTGTCTGAAGCAAGGGTATCGTCTTGTCAGGCATCGCGCGGCGTTCCTATATGCAGGGGCACCTCCACGCAATTCCTAGGCGACATTCCTTGAGCACAGACGGCACGATTTCGATCCGCGTGAATGGCGAGCATCGCCGGGTGACCGAAGGGATGAGCTTTGCCGATCTCGCGCTCGAACTTGGGCTGGAGCCGACGCGTGTCGCGGTCGAACGCAACCTGGAAATCGTGCCGCGCTCGACGCTGGCGGATGTGAAGGTCGAGGATGGTGACGAGATCGAGATCGTGACGTTCGTGGGCGGCGGCGACCACGCGGCGGAGGTCAAGACCGACAGCTGGACGGTCGCGGGCAAGACCTTCACTTCGCGGCTGATAGTCGGCACGGGCAAGTACAAGTCGTTCGAGGAAAATGCGGCGGCACTCGCGGCATCGGGTGCGGAAATCGTGACGGTCGCGGTGCGCCGCGTGAACATCAGCGACCCCAAGGCGCCGATGCTGACCGACTTCATCGACCCCAAGAAGATCACCTACCTGCCCAACACCGCGGGCTGTTTTACGGCCGACGATGCGATCCGCACGCTGCGGCTGGCGCGCGAGGCGGGCGGATGGGACCTGGTAAAGCTGGAAGTGCTGGGCGAGGCGAAGACGCTCTACCCCGACATGCGCGAGACGCTGAAGGCGACCGAAGTCCTGGTCCGCGAAGGCTTCAAGCCGATGGTCTACTGCGTCGACGACCCCATCGCTGCGAAGCAACTGGAAGAAGCGGGCGCGGTCGCGATCATGCCGCTCGGCGCTCCGATCGGCTCTGGCCTCGGCATCCAGAACCGTGTGACCATACGCCTGATCGTCGAGGGTGCGGGCGTGCCCGTGCTGGTCGATGCGGGTGTCGGCACCGCCTCGGACGCGGCGGTCGCGATGGAACTCGGCTGCGACGGCGTGCTTATGAACACCGCCATTGCGGAGGCGAAAGATCCCATCGCCATGGCGCGCGCGATGAAGCTGGCGGTCGAAAGCGGGCGGCTCGCTTACAAGGCCGGACGCATGGGCCTACGCCGTTATGCCGACCCGTC
>DDFE01000101.1 GCA_002336985.1 Sphingomonadales bacterium UBA1936 | reverse complement strand
GCGATCAGCGACCCGACACCGAACCCTTTTACCCAGCGCTGGCACATGACCAGCACGAGTACGAAGTTCGACGCGACGGGTGTCACGATGTTGAAGATGGAATCACCCATGCGATAGGCGGCGGTCGTCATTTCAGGACTGACGCCCAGCAGCATCAGCAGGGGCACCGCGATGGGCGCCATCACGCTCCATTTCGCGCTGGCAGATCCGATCAACAAGTCGAACACCGACGACATCAGCAGCAGGACGACGAGCAGTAGCGGTACGGGCAAGGCAAGGGCGCGCAATTGTTCGGCTCCTTGGATGGCCATGACCGGGCCCAGGCTGGACCAGCCGAACACCGCGACGAAATGCGCCGCGAAGAAAACGATTACGATATAGGGCGCGATGTCGCGCATCCCTTCGCCCATCATCCGCACCACATCGCGGTGCGATTTGATCGTTCCCGCTGCCGCGCCATAGGCCCATCCGCAGGCGAGAAAGAGCAGGAAGAACGCGGCGATCAAGCCGTTGTAGAACGGCGCCATGCGTGCAGCGCCAT
The DNA here is from genome assembly GCA_002336985.1 of Sphingomonadales bacterium UBA1936. Lineage (GTDB taxonomy): Bacteria > Pseudomonadota > Alphaproteobacteria > Sphingomonadales > Sphingomonadaceae > Sphingomonas_O. The sequence continues at coordinate 2,229 of DDFE01000101.1, read as the reverse complement.
GCGCCTTGTCATCGATCAGCGGATGATATTGCGGCAGGAAGGTAAAGGCTGCGAACAGGGCGATGATCAGAACCGCCGCGATGCCGGCATTGCGCAGGCCGCGCCGCTGCCCCGGTGTCGGATCGCCCACCGGTGCTGCCAGGCCGGCGTCGGGGCCATCGGCTTTCCAACGCCACAGTCGCGGCTCGATAATGCGATCGCAAACAAACCAGACGATCGGCACCAGGATCAGTCCGAGCGCGCCCGTGAACCACCAGTTGCCGAGCGGGTTCAGCCCATAGTCCGGGACAAGCAGCCGGGCAGCGGCTTGGGTGATTCCCAGCATCAGCACGTCGAACTGGCCGGGAAGCAGGTTTGCGGCAAATGCGCCCGAAATACCGGCATAGGCAGCGGCGATCCCGGCAAGCGGATGCCTGCCCGATTCAGCGTAAACGATCGCCGCAAGCGGGATCAGCACCACATAGGCGGCATCGGCCGCCTGATGCGACAACACCCCGACCAAGTAGGTGGCGGGTGTCAGGAACCGGATCGGCAGATTGCGGACCGCCCGTCCGATCATCAATGTGAACAACCCCGCGCGTTCGGCCACTGCCGCACCCAGCATAACCACCAGCACGAAACCCAGCGGCGGGAATGCCGCCAGCGTCTGGGGCATGTCCACCAGCAGCTTACGCATATTAGCCGCAGAAAAGAGGCTTTTGACGACGATGCGCTCGCCACTCGACGGGTTGACCGCGCTCCACCCGAGATGCGCACCGATCGCCGATACCACCATGACCGCGACGATCAGTGCGACGAAGATGAACGCCGGATCCGGCAATGCATTGCCGAGCCGTTCGACACGGTCGAGCCACCCCCGGCGCTCGCCTTCCCCCTGTTCGCTCACCGGCGTGTCTCCGTTTCGGTCCAGCGCCCTACATCTTCACCGAGAAGCGGGCGTACAGGAAGCGTCCGCGCGCGTCGTAGGTATAAATGTCATAGTTGATCGGCGCGTTGGCGTAGGAGGCTGGCGGCTGCTGGTCGAAAACATTGTTCATACCGATGCCGAACCGGGCCTTGCCGTCGTCGATCGAGAAGCCGACCTCGGCGTCGAAATATGTAACGGCCTGCGTCTCTGCATCCTTGACCGTATTCACGACGTCGGTGCTCGAGCCGATGTAGCGCGCGCGCAATACCGCATCGGCTGCGTCGTTTGCCCAGCTGATCGAAGCCTGTCCCTTCCAGCGCGGATAGGTCGAACGCGGCTGGTCGCCCTTGCCGGCCCGTTCATCGACGATAGCGGCGCCCGTCGAAGGATCAGGCGAGACAGTCGTGAACGACCCGAGATACGACGCATCGACAACCGCGCCGATCCGGCCAAAGCCGGTTGTGAAATCATACCGCAGCGTCGCATCGACACCGTCGGTCGTGATCGAGTTCAGGTTCTGCGACCCCTGCAGCAGACGCAGCACGGCACCCGTCCCCGCATCACGCTGAACCAAGTCGCAGAACACGCCACCCCGTTGCGCGCAAAGTTCCAGGATCTGCGTCGCGGACTGCGCCGCGATCGCGTCCTTGATCTTGATGTTGTAGTAATCGACTGTGAGCGACAGGCCGCGCATCGGCGTGATGACGATGCCCGCACTGATGCTGTCGGATGTCTCTGGTTTCAGCGTCGTGTTACCGCTGATGACCCCGGGAATCAGGCCGTTGAGATTGTAGTTCGCCTGATTGTAACCGGCCGGAACGCCCACGCATCCGGGTTTGCTCGTATTCGCCGCGGCGCCGCCATTACATGGGTCGGTTCCCTGAAAGCTGGTTTCGCGGGCGCCCTGGTAGAGTTCAAGGATCGATGGGGCCCGGAAACCCTGCGCGTAAGTGCCGCGGATCAGCAACGCATCGAAAGGCCGATAGCCCGCTCCCGCCTTGAATGTCGCCTTGCCGCCGACCGTGGAATATTTGGAATAGCGTCCTGCCAGGCTGATATCGAATGCCTTGCCGAGCGCAGAGTCCTTCAATACCGGGATCGACAATTCGCCATAGACCTCATGCAGGTCGTAACTGCCCGTTGTGGGCGTCCGGGTTTGCGCCGTCGTGCGCGCGTAGAGTGTCGGATTCAGGTAGAGTGACGACGAGTTGGCAAACACATCCGGATTGTCGACGCCCTTGTTGCGGCGATATTCGTAACCCACGGCCAGTGCGACCTCACCCGCGGGCAGGTTGACGATCGTACCGGTCAGGTTGGCGCCG
>DDFE01000098.1:10025-15047 GCA_002336985.1 Sphingomonadales bacterium UBA1936 | reverse complement strand
GGCGGCCAGAAGACGATCGTCGACGTGACGGAAGAAACACGCATTCGTTCGAATGGTGGCTTCCTGGGCGCTAGCACCAAACAGCTCGGCATGAACGAGTTGCTCAACGGCCTGCCCGTTACGGTCGAAACCGTCCAATATTCGGGCGGGCTGGTCGCCAGCAAGATGACCGTCACCAACCGCGACATGAAGTTCGCGTCGATGATCCACAATGGCACCGACCAGCGCTTCGCCGAACAGACTGCGGCGACCGAGGCGCTGCGCAGCCGCGTGGCCGATATCGACAATTACAATATCAAGGGCACGACCAACGTGAACTTCGATACCGGCAAGTACAACCTGACGCAGGAAGCCAAGGCCAACCTCTGCCAGGTTGCCCAGCAGGCACAGGGACAGAGCAACGCCCTGTTGCTGGTCATCGGCTACACCGATTCAGTCGGCAGCCAGGAATACAACCAGACGCTCAGTGAAAAGCGCGCGACGGGCGTCGTGAACTACCTGCAACAGGCATGCGGCTGGAAACCCTATCGCATGCTGACGCCCACCGGCATGGCGATGGCCGATCCGGCAGCGGATAATTCGACACCTGAAGGCAAGGCACAGAATCGCCGCGTCGCGGTGAACATCATGGTCAGCAAGGCCGTGGATGGCATGGACAGCAGCATGTAAACTGGCGGGGTGGGTTTCGGCCCACCCCGTCGTTTCGGTGTGGCATCCCGCCAGGGATGAGGGGATGCGATCCGGGGAGCCTTTCGGCGCGGTTACCGTTACCGCAACGGATATCCATGACGACATCTCCCGCTGCCCATCTTACCCTGGCCGTTGTGTTCGGGGCGGCGGTCCGTTCCGACGGGACCGCGAGCCCGACTCTGGCACGCCGCACCGGCTATGCCGCAGCGGTCGCCGAGAGCGATCCCGGCGTCGATCTGTTCCTGTCGGGCAGTGTGGGGCGTTATCCGCCGTCCGAAGCGGCTGTGATGGCCGATCTGCTGACGGGTAAGGTTTCCGCTGAGCGGCTGATCCTAGACGAAGTCAGTAAAGACACACTGCAGACCGTCCGTGCGGCTGCGGCACACGCGCGCAAGAACGGCTATGGCGCGATCGTGTCCTGCACGGATGCTTATCACCAGCCCCGGGTGGGCATGCTGTTCTGGATGATGGGTTTTGCGGCTCGTCCGGTTCGTTTGCCGGCACGCGGGCCGCGCGAGCTTCGCTCAAGGATGTGGCTGCGCGAATGCGCCGCGATCCCGTACGACTTCATCGCCGGAATTGGCGCTGTGTGGCGCGATCGTTATCGAGAGACGGGCGAGCAACGCTGATTCTTCCCAGACCTGACGCCGCTTCTTGCTCATCAGGCGCTAATGCCCGAAAGCCTGAGCAACAACCTAGCCGTTCACGGAGTTCGACACATGGCTACCGCCCATGCCCCCGCCGCCCAGCATCACGCCCCGAAATGGGCATCGTTCGACTGGGCAGATCCCCTGTTGCTCGATGCCGCGCTGACAGATGAGGAGCGCATGGTGCGCGATGCGGCGCGGGCGTTTTGCCAGGCGGAACTGGCACCCATCGTGCGCGAATCCAACCGCACCGAGACATACGACCGTGGCCTGATGGCGAAGTTCGGCGCGGCGGGCCTGCTGGGGCCGACGATCGACGGCTATGGCTGCGCGGGCCTCGGCTATGTCGCCTATGGTCTGATCGCGCGCGAAGTCGAGCGCGTCGACAGCGCGTACCGCAGCGCCATGTCGGTGCAGTCGAGCCTCGTGATGTACCCGATCTGGGCCTATGGTTCGGAGGAACAGCGCCAGCGCTACCTGCCCAAACTCGCGAGCGGCGAATGGATCGGCAGCTTCGGTCTGACCGAACCCGACGCAGGGTCGGACCCTGGCGGCATGAAGACGCGCGCGAAGAGTGTTGACGGCGGCTATGTCCTGTCCGGCGCGAAGATGTGGATCACCAGTTCGCCGGTCGCCGATGTCTTCGTCGTCTGGGCAAAGTGCGATGACGGCGCGATCCGCGGCTTCGTGCTCGAACGCGGCGACGCAGGGCTGTCGACGCCCAAAATCGAAGGCAAGTTCTCGCTGCGCGCCTGGGGCACGGGCGAAATCGTGATGGACGACGTCCACATCCCCGCCGACCGCCTGCTTGCCGGGGTCGAAGGGCTGAAGGGTCCGTTCGGTTGCCTCAATAATGCACGCTACGGTATTGCCTGGGGCGCGATGGGAGCGGCGGAGTTCTGCTGGCACGCGGCGCGGCAATATACGCTCGACCGTAAGCAGTTCGGGCGCCCGCTGGCGGCGACGCAACTGGTTCAGAAGAAGCTGGCCGACATGCAGACCGAAATCACGCTGGGCCTGTGCGCTGCGTTGCAGGCGGGCCGCCTGATGGACGCGCACAACCTGGCGCCCGAAGCCATCTCGCTGATCAAGCGCAACAATTGCGGCAAGGCGCTCGATATCGCCCGCGTTGCCCGCGACATGCACGGCGGTAATGGCATCAGCGACGAATATGGTGTCATCCGCCACGCGATGAACCTGGAAGCGGTGAATACGTACGAGGGCACGCACGACGTCCACGCCCTGATCCTGGGCCGCGCGCAGACGGGGATTCAAGCCTTCAGCTAAAGCGGATTGACCCCGCTCACGCTGCGGTGCAGCAAGCGAGCATGGCTTCCGAACCGATCACGCAGAACCCCGACATCCGTTTCCTGGGCCGGGTACTTGGCGATGTCATTCGCGATTTGGGCGGCGAAGAACTGTTCCGCCGGACCGAATACATCCGCTCGACGTCGGTCGATAAATATCGCGGTGTCATCGATGCGGAGTCGGTCGACACCGGGCTGGGCGCGCTCAGCCTCGACGAGACGCTGGCGTTCGTGCGCGGGTTCATGCTGTTTTCGCTGCTCGCCAACCTTGCCGAGGATCGGCAGGGCGTGGCGACCGAGGATGGTGCAAATCTCGCCGCAGTCGTTACCGACTTGAAAGCGCGGGGGATCGACGAGGCGGCGATCCTCGAGATGCTCGGTGGCGCGAGTGTCGTGCCGGTGCTGACCGCTCATCCGACCGAGGTGCGGCGCAAGAGCGTGATCGACCACCGCGCGCGGATCGCGGCGCTGATGAAACTGCGCGACGCGGGCGTCACCGAAACCCAGGATGGCGATGTCGTCGAAACCGCGATTGCGCGGCAGATCGCACTGCTGTGGCAGACACGTCCGTTGCGGCGTGAGCGTCTGTATGTCGCCGACGAGGTGGAAAACGCGCTTGCCTGGCTGCGCGACGTGTTCCTGCCCGAACTGCCCGCGCTCTACGCCCGATGGGACCGGGTGCTGGGTCACCGCACGCCGGGGTTCCTGACTGTCGGTAACTGGATCGGTGGCGACCGGGACGGAAACCCGTTCGTCGACGCGGCAGCCCTCCGGCTGACGACGGGGCGCGCTGGTGAGGCTGTGCTCATTTATTACCTCGACCGGGTACATGCACTGGGCGCGGAACTCTCGATTTCAAGCACGCTGTCCGAGATCGATCCCGCAGTACTGGCGCTGGCGGAGGCGAGCGGTGATGACGCGCCGAGCCGCGCGGATGAGGCGTATCGCCGTGCCATGACTGGTATCTATGCCCGGCTCGCGGCGACCTATGCCGACCGCATCGGTCATGCGCCACCACGTCCCGCGATTGTGTCGGCTGAACCCTATGCTGACCCGGCTGCTTTCCGTGCAGACCTGCGCATTATTGCCGACGGTCTCAGCGCCAATGGGCTGAAGAGCCGCGGCGCATTGTCGCGCCTGATCCGCGCGGTCGATGTGTTCGGGTTTCACCTCGCACGCCTCGATCTGCGCCAGAACAGCGACGTCCACGAACGCTGCGTTGCCGACCTGTTCAAGGCGGCGGGTGTCGAAGCGGATTATGCCGCACTCGATGAGAGCGAGCGGGTGGCATTGCTCCGGCGCGAACTGGGCAACCCGCGTCCGCTGACGGGACCGGCGTTGCCGCAATCTGAGGAGACGGCCTCCGAACTCGCGATCCTGACGTCCGCGTGCGACGCGCGAAACAGGTTCGGGGCCGGGGTTATCGGCACGGCGATCATTTCGAAAACGGATGCGGTGTCCGACCTGCTCGAACTGCTGATCCTGTTGAAACAAGCGGGGCTCTGGCGCGCCGGCGATCCCGCTACGTCGCTGATGCCGGTGCCGCTGTTCGAAACGATCGGCGACCTCGAAGCCGCGCCCGCGATCATGACCGAGTTCTTCGCCATTCCCGAACTCGGCGATCTCGCTCGTGCGCGCGGATATCAGGAGGTGATGGTCGGCTATTCGGACTCGAACAAGGATGGCGGCTATTTGACGTCGGTCTGGTCGTTGCACCAGGCGAGCCTGGCGCTGAAACCGGTGTTCGATGCGGCGGGTGTGCGGATGCAGCTGTTCCACGGCCGCGGCGGTGCGGTCGGGCGGGGCGGTGGGTCTGCCTTCGCCGCGATCCGCGCGCAACCGCCGGGCACGGTCGGCGGGCGCATTCGCATTACCGAGCAGGGCGAGGTGATCGCCGCGAAGTACGGCTCGCGCGAAAGTGCCGCGACCAATCTCGAGGCGATCGCCGCGGCGACGGTGTCAGCGACCCTCGCGCCGGCGAAGCTGTCGAAGAGCGACGCCGAACATTTCACGGCGGCAATGGCGACACTGTCGGACAGCGCCTTCACTGCCTATCGCGCGCTCGTCTACGATAACCCGAATTTCAAAACCTTCTTCCGCGCAATGACGCCGCTGAAGGAGATCGCAACCCTCAACATCGGTTCGCGCCCCGCCAGCCGCACCAAGAGCGATGCGATCGAGGATCTGCGCGCGATCCCCTGGGTATTCAGCTGGGCACAGGCGCGGGTGATGCTGCCGGGCTGGTATGGACTGCACGCCGCCGTCGAAGCGTTCGATGACAAGGTTTTGCTGCGCGAAATGGCGAAGAACTGGCCGTTCTTCGCGGCAACGCTCGACAATATGGAAATGGTTTTAGCCAAATCGGATATGTCGATTGC
>DDFE01000098.1:7216-9986 GCA_002336985.1 Sphingomonadales bacterium UBA1936 | reverse complement strand
CATCGCGGCGGCGAGGATGATCCGCGCATCGCTGAAGGAATTCAGCTCTCGATCAACGCCATCGCGACCGCGCTCAGGAACAGTGGTTAAACTTTATTAACCATGCCTCGCTACCCCCGCACGAACGCGCGGTGGGAGCGAGGACGAATGACCAACATGATCGATATCCGTAATGTGGCGGATGCGCTGGATTTCGCAGGACCGGATGTCCGCATCCTGAGCCTAGACTGCTTCGATACCCTTCTCTGGCGGTTGGGCAATGCACCGCGCGATGTCTTTGCCGATCTCGGCAGCACCGGCATGATCGAACGCCGCATGCGCGCAGAAAGCACCGCGCGAGAGGCGGCTGGATCGATCCAGGCGGGCGGCGAAGTCACCATTGCACAAATCTACGCGAACCTCATGCCAAACACCGATGTGGCTGTCCGCGACGCTGCGATCGAACGAGAGTGGCAGGCCGAGGCGCGCCACTGCTATGCGTTTGCGCCGACCGTCGAATTGATCCGGCGTGCGCACGCACGTGGGCTGCAGATCGTCATCGTCAGCGATACTTATTTATCTGCCGACCAACTCCGCCGCCTGATCGTCCATGTCGTGGGAGATGAGGTTGGTGCGATGATCGACCGTGTGTTCGCATCGAGCGATTACGGCGCCGGCAAGTCGGCGGGGCTTTTCTGCCACGTCCTTCCCGAACTCGGCGTCGCGGGTGCGGCAGTGCTGCACATGGGCGACAACCCGCATGCCGACGGCGTGGCGCCGGCTCTGCTCGACGTCCAGACTCTCCACCTGCGCCAGTTCGACGAGGATAGCGAGATCAAGCTGCGCCTCGAAACCGTTGCTGCGACGATGATCGACCCGTCGACACGTTCGACCGAACCCGCCTGGCAGCCGCACCGTCCCCGCGTGTCGCTTAATGCCGACCGCGATCCAGCCTGGGTGCTCGGCCATGATGTGATGGGGCCGGTGTTCGACGCCTTTGCCCACTGGTTGCGCGACGAGGCCGCTGCACTGGAAGCCGGACATGGCGCGCCCGTACGTCCCATTTTTCTTTTGCGTGACGGCCACCTGCCGCATGTCGTCGCTACTGCGCTCGAATGGACCGGACTGTCGACCGCGACGATCAGCCGCTTCACGGCTCGTCGTGCCTCGTTCACCGACGCGGATGCCATCACGCGTTATTTCGACAGCGAGCCGCATGAACGCGTTGCCGTGCATCTCGACCAATTGCTGCTGACACCGGGCGATCTGCTGCATAGCGTTTCCGACCGGGCGTCGCTGAAAGCAGCCGTACTGACCGACGGAGTCATCGAAAAGATCGTCTCGCGCAGCACCGCTTTCGCTCAGCGTCTCGTTCGCCACGTCACGCAACAGTCCGGAGCACAGTCGGGTGATACGTTGATGCTCGTCGATCTGGGCTATGCCGGAACCGTGCAGGACAAGGTTGATGCCGTGCTGCGCCAGGCATTCGGCGGGCATGTCGCCGGCCGTTACCTGTTGCTTCGTGAGTTCGATGAAACCGGCCTCGACAAGCGCGGCCTGTTCGATGGGCGGCATTATGATTTCCGGGCCTTGCACGCACTGTGCGCGCCGATTGCCGTGGTCGAGCAACTCGCGACGACCGCGCAGGGATCCGTCGTCGATTATCGCCCCGACGGCTCACCGATCCAGGGTAAGGCCGACGTCGGCCGCGAACAGACGCGTATGCGGTCGCGCGTACAGGACGGGGTGGTCGCCTATGTCCGGGCAGGATCGGCCGGTTACCTGAACGAGCCCGCCGTCACTACCGACATGCGCCGCCGCGCCGCCATGGGCTGCCTCGCGCGCTTGCTTTACCTCCCGCGTCCTTCTGAGGTCGATCTTCTCGAACGCTTCGCGCACGACGTGAATCTGGGCACGAGCGATACAAACCAGCTGATCGACCGCAATCGTAGCGCCATCGACTTGCGGCGGAGCGGCCCGAGCTATCTCGACCGTTCGCCTCGCCTGTTCGCCGCTGGCGAATTGCAGGAACATGGGCTGGATCTCAGCCTCGCCGCCTTTGGCATGGGCCGGTTCTCGTTCGACTTGCGCCAAGCCGATCTTCAGACCAGCGGGCTCGATGTCGACGTGATTATCGCCGATGCGAGCGAACAGACGCTGCTCACGTTGACGGCATGGCCGACGCGCGATGGATTCTACCGGCTGAGCGTTCCCGTCGGGACGCGCCAGGCGATGATCGGCGTCATGTGTGGCAAGATCGCTCCGTTCGTTGAAGTGGAAGCAGTCACCAGTAAGCCGCTCGCGCGGCTGGCCGACAGCCGCTGGGATGGACAACGCGATGTCGTCGATGCGGCAACGGATGTGGATGGGTTACGCCCCCTGGGCGGTGGCCTGCATGCGTGCGATGCGGCGGGAATGCTGCTCGTGCATCCGACCGGCGATATCCTGACTTCGCGTATCGTCGATGTCGTTTTTCGTCCGGTAGGCGGCTCGACCGCGAACGATATGCGGATCGCTGCCTAGCCTAGCGTCGGGTCTCCACCGATCGAGCGGTAAAGATCGACGAGGTTGCTGGCTCTCAACAGTCGCGTAGAGGCCAGCGAACGGCGCGCCGAATAGAGTGATCGCTGCGCGTCGAGGCTTTCGAGGAACGATGCGACACCACCCCGATAGCGTGCTTCCGTAAGCGCCGCAGTATCGGCTGCTGCTGCCTCCAGCCGGGTTTGTGCATTGGTCTGGTCTGCGATCGTCGCGCGGCGAGCGAGCGCATTTGCGACATCGCGGAACGCGA
>DDFE01000098.1:6878-7067 GCA_002336985.1 Sphingomonadales bacterium UBA1936 | reverse complement strand
GATCGTGTTTTCGACGGACTCGATATTCTCCGGCAATTCGGCATCGGTGACGGGCGCCCCAACCAGAAGGTTGAGGGCGTTGCGATCCTGCTGAACGATCGTCGTCAGGTTGGCGACGTCCGACTGGGCGGTCGCCAATACGGTTTCTGCCTGGCGAAGGTCGGTCCGGGGGGCGATGCCGCCCTGCAG
>DDFE01000098.1:6386-6866 GCA_002336985.1 Sphingomonadales bacterium UBA1936 | reverse complement strand
GGTGCGATCGGTGGCGAGCGTGAAATAGGCGTCGGCGATGTCGGACACCAGCGTCAGGCGAACGGCACGTGCCGCAGCCTCGGTCGCGAAATAGTTATTGAGCGCCGCATGGTTCAGGCTGCGGACGCGGCCGAACAGGTCGATCTCGAAGCCCGAAGTGCCGACATCGGCGCTGTAGGTGGTGGTCGTGCCGCCCGTGCCAGTCGTACCGCCGTCACGGATCGAGACTCCTGCCGTCGCGTCGATGGCGGGCAACAGGGCCGCACGCTGTATGCGGTACAAACCGCGGGCGGAGGTGATGTTCGCGACCGCCAGCTGGACGTCCTGGTTGTTCTTCAGGCCGCGCTCGATGAGCGACTGCAGGCGCAGATCGCCGAAGACGTCGCGATAGCCCAGCGTAGGAAGCGCAGCCTCGCTCGCCTTGAGCGCGGGGTCACCGACCGGCCAGCTTGCGGGCATGGCAGGTGTCGGCGCGACGTA
>DDFE01000098.1:3850-6336 GCA_002336985.1 Sphingomonadales bacterium UBA1936 | reverse complement strand
AGGCGTGCCGCCTCGATCGCGGCGTCGATGGTCGCCTTGCCCGACTTCTCTGCATGCTCGGCGAACTCGATGATCAGGATGGCGTTCTTCGCCGACAGGCCCATCGTCGTCAGGAGACCGACCTGGAAGAATACGTCGTTCTCGAGCCCGCGAAGCCATACGGCGAGCGCTGCGCCAACCAGGCCTATAGGAATAACGAGCAGCACGGCGAACGGCACCGACCAGCTTTCGTACAGTGCCGCAAGGCAGAGGAATACAACGAGCAGCGAAAGCGCGTAAAGATAAGGCGCCTGATTGCCCGTTAGCTTTTCCTGATACGACAGGTCCGACCACGCGACTGACACGCCCTGAAGCTTAGTCGCGATCGCTTCGATGCGGTTCATCGCATCGCCCGAACTGAACCCTTCGGCTGCCTGCCCCTGAATCTGATACGCTGGAACACCGTTGAAGCGCGACAGGCTCGGCGCGGTCACGTTCCAGCTCGTACGTGCAAAAGCGGAGAAGGGGGACATTTCGCCCGACGAGCCCCTGACATACCATGATGCCAGGTCTTCCGGCCGACTGCGGTATTGGGCGTCGCCCTGCACATAGACGCGCTTGACGCGACCGCGGTCGATGAAGTCGTTGACGTAGGTGCCGCCCCACGCCGTCGCCAATGTCTGGTCGACCTGCTGCGACGTCAGGCCCAAGGCGCCGATTTTCTGGTCGTCGATATCGACCGTCAGCGATGGGTTGTCCTCGATGTTGCCCAGACGCACCGCGGCGAGCCCCTCGTCATTCCGGGCTGCCGCCATCAATTCATCGCGCCGAGCCTTGAACTCGGCGCGGCTCAGGCCACCCGAATTGAGCAACTGCATCGTAAAGCCGCTCGCCTGGCCAAGACCGCGCACGGCCGAAGGCGAAAGCGCGAAGAATTCGACATCGCGCAGCCGGTGATTGAGGTCCTTGTTCCACTTTTTCGTGAGCGAGTCCGCGCTGAGTGCGGTGCTGGTCCGGTTTGCCCAATCGTCCAGCAGGATGAAGCCGCGGCCGGCGTTCTGGCCTGCACCGCCATCGCCGCCAATGCCCGACAGGGTGTAGACGCCCTGGACGCCCTTGGTGCTCGGATCCTGGAAATAGGCCGAAATGGTGCGGGCAGCCGCCACGGTGCGCGCTTGGGTCGCCCCTGGCGGCAGCGTAAACTGGATTTGTGCGCGACCTTGGTCTTCCACCGGCAGAAAGCTGGTCGGGAGGAATGAAAAGACGACGACCAATATGGCGACCATCGCCCCGTATCCGACCAGCGGCCAGCGCGGCTTTTCGATCGTAGAGACGACCTTTTCACGATACTTGTCCGACATCCGGGTGAACCAGTTGTTGAACCGGTCGCCATAGCCGTGGGCCTTGGCAACCCAGCCAGTGCCTTCAGCCGCGTGGTCACGACGCTTAAGCAGGGTCGAGGTGAGTGCCGGGGTCAGCACGATCGCGACCACCACCGACAGCGCCATCGATGCGACAATGGTGATCGAGAACTGCTTGTAGATGACACCCACGGAACCGCCGAAGAAAGCCATGGGCAAGAACACGGCCGACAGAACCAGCGCGATGGCAATCAGTGCCGTCTGGATTTCGCCCATCGACTGCACCGTGGCATCATGTGGGGAGATGTCGGGGTTCTCCTCCATGATGCGTTCGACGTTTTCGACGACGACGATAGCGTCGTCGACGAGCAGGCCGATCGACAGCACCATGCCGAACAGTGTTAGGGTGTTGATGCTCAATCCGGCGATCGCAAGGATGCCGAAGGTTCCGAGCAACACGACGGGTACGGCGATCGCTGGGATCAGGGTCGCGCGCCAGCTTTGCAGGAACACGAACATCACGATCACGACAAGGACGATCGCCTCGATCAGCGTGTAGACGACTTCCTCGACCGACAGTTTGATGAAGGTCGTGCTATCGACCGGAAACAGGTATTTATAACCATCGGGGAACGACTTCGCCTGCTTGGCGACTTCGGCCTTCACCAGTTCGGCGGTCTTTAGGGCGTCGAAACCGGGCGCGAGTTGAACGGCAAGACCGGTAGCGGGATGGCCATTCAACCGGCTGGTAATATTGTAACTCTCAGACCCGAGTTCGACGCGCGCGACATCCTTCAGCAACACTCTCGACCCGTCGGTCTGCGTCTTCAGGACGATATTTCGGAACTGCTCGGGTGTCGTCAGCCTCGACCGCGATGTCACCGTTGCCGTCAGCATCTGGTCCGGCGCGGACGGCTGGGCACCGATCTGGCCGGCGGCAACCTGCGTATTCTGTGCCTGGATCGCGGTGGTCACGTCGCTCGGCATCAGTTTTACGGCGGAGAGCTTGTACGGATCGAGCCAGATGCGCATCGCATATTGCGCGCCGAACACCTGAATATCACCCACACCCTGAATGCGGCCGATCGCATCCTGCATGTTCGAAATCAGATAATCGGATACGTCGAAATTGGTCGCGCGATCCGT
>DDFE01000098.1:0-3759 GCA_002336985.1 Sphingomonadales bacterium UBA1936 | reverse complement strand
ATCAGGCCGTCGATCGCCGTCAGCTGCTGTTCGATGACCTGTGTAACGCTGTTTTCGACGGTTTCGGCCGAAGCTCCCGGATAAGTTGCCCGGACGTTGACCGACGTCGGCGCGATATCGGGGTACTTCTCGACGGGGAGGCTCAGCAACGCGCCGGCGCCGCCCAGCATGATCACGATCGCGATCACCCATGCGAAGATCGGCCTGTCGATAAAGACGCGTGAAAGCATCGGTCCGTATCAGCCCTTGGCCGCGGATTTGGACGCGGGGGCGGGCTTGGATCCGGCAGGAACCGGCTTCACCACGGTATTGGGCCGAAGCTTGCCGAGCCCCTCGACGATCACCTTGTCGCCGGGTTTCAGGCCGGCCGTCACGAGCCATTTATCGCCGACAGTGCGGTCGGTGCTGATTGTCCTGCGCAGCGCCTTGTCGCCCGGTCCCAAGACCATGACCGTCGCGCGACCCTGCCCATCGCGTGATACGCCGACCTGCGGCACCAGCATCGCGCTGGGCATGGTCGCCTGGCTCAGGGTAGCGCGCACGTACATGCCGGGCAGCAGCAGGCCCTGGGGGTTGGGGAAACGGGCGCGCAGGGTCACACTGCCTGTATTCGGATCGACCATCGCTTCGGCGAACTGCAACGTCCCGGACGCTGCATAGGTGCTGCCGTCCTCCAATGTCAGCTGCACGCTGGTCGAAGACGCCGAGACGCCCCCCTTAGCCAACGACTGGCGCAACGCGAGCAGGTCGGCGCTCGATTGCTGGATGTCGACATAGATCGGGTCGAGACGCTGGATGGTTGTGAGCGGATCGGTCTGGTTCAGCGTGACCAGCCCGCCCGTCGTCACCAGCGAACGCCCGATGCGCCCCGAAATCGGCGCGGGAACGCGCGTGAAGCGGAGGTTGATCTGGGCGGCATCGAGCTGCGCACGCGTCTGGGCAACGCTCGCCGCCGCCTGTCTCGCGGCTGCCGTGGCGTCGCTGTAATCCTGCTGGCTGACCGCTTCCATCTTCGCGAGCGGTTGGAGGCGCTGGGCCTTGATGGCGGCCGTTGTCCGGGCGGCTTCGGCACTGGCCAAATTGGCTTTCGCCACTGCAGCGCTCGCGCGGTAAACGCTGGGATCGATCTGATAGAGTGTCTGCCCGGCGCGGACGATCGAGCCTTCGGTGAACAGCCGCGCCTGGATCACGCCGGACACCTGCGGGCGCACCTCGGACATTTCGAATGCTGCGGTTCGTCCGGCGAGCGTCACGGGAAGGGCGACCGGTTCGGTCTTGATAACGACATAGCCGACTTCCGGCGGTCCCGGCTTCGGTGCTTCCGATTTCGAGCAGCCGGTTGCAGCCAACATGGCCGCCACGGCGATCAGGCTCTTGTTTTTATGGGCACGACTTTGCCCCTGCACGAACGTCGAAATGGCGGCTTTCCACATATGCTGGGTTTAACTCGCTGGGCTCGATATGCTGCGCTGCGACATAGACACGAGCCGCCATTGCACAACCGAAATCATTGCAACAGGTTCCATCATCGAAAATTGGTAGAAAATATACAATTTGAAAATTTCGGCGCTGTCTGACGGTCATTTGTTGAACGGAACATGACTGACCAAGGTGCCATGCGATAAAATATCACGTGCTGCGAATTCCCCCGCCGAGCGCTACGTAAAGTGAAACTTCGCTCTGCAACTGCGCGCTTCTCAAAGCGAGCAATTGCTGTTCGGCGGTGAACAGGCTGCGCTCCGCGTCGAGCACTTCGAGGTAGATCGACAGCCCGTTGTCGTAGCGCAGGCGCGCCACCCGTGCGAGGCGGCGCTGCGCATCGACCGCGCGGACCTGCGCCTCGATCTGTTCGGCATAGCGGCGTCGCGCGACCAGAGCGTCGGCAACCTCGCGAAATCCTTGCTGCGCAGCGCGCTGATAGGCGGCCACCATTTCGTCTGCCTGCGCCTTGGTCAGCGCGATGCCGGCGCGGCCTTTGCCCCAAGTCAGGATGGGCTGGGAGACGTTCGCCGCGACATTGTACTGAACCGAGTCGTTCGAGATCAGGCTGCTGAGCGCCGGCGAAATGAAACCCAACAGGCCGGTCAGCGAAATCGTCGGAAGAAAACTCGCCCGCGCAACGCCGATATTGGCGTTTGCCGCGCGCAGGCGCTGTTCGGCCTGGAGGATGTCGGGACGGTTGAGCAGCAGGTCCGACGGAAGGCCGGGCTGGACGACCATGACCTGGCCCGGATCGGACAGCGGGCGGGCGGGCGGTAGTGTTTCGGCCATCGGCCCGCCGACCAGCACGGTCAACAGGTTGTCCGCTTGCTGTGTCGTGCGGCGAAGGTCGGCGAGTTCGGTTTCGGCCTGCGTGACCAGCAATGCCGCCTGATCGTAATCTACGGTCGAGGTAACACCTGCGTCCATACGCAATTTGGCGAGGCGCTGGCCCTCGCGACGGCCCGTGACCGTGCGCTCGGCAAGTGCGATCTGTTCCTCGCCCGCGCGGATCTGAAGGTAGGTCGCTGCTACCTGCCCGATCAGCGAAAGGCGAAAGGCGCGTTCCGCTTCGACCGTCGCGAGGTATTCGCGACGCTGTGCTTCGGCGAGATTCCGGACGCGGCCCCAGAAATCGAGCTCGAAGCTGCTGACCGCGACGCCCAAAGAGAATTGGTCGAGCGTGAACGCGGAAGCCGAGCCACCGCCTGTTCCCGACGACGTGGAAAATGCGCCCGCCGGTGTGCGCGTGCGTGAGGCGCTGGCCTGGAGGCCGACCTGCGGCAGCCGGTCAGCCTCGGTAATGCGATATTGCGCGCGTGCCTGTTCGACGCGGGCAACCGCCTGGGCGAGGTCCCGGTTGTGGACGAGGGCAGCGGCGATCAATGCCTGCAGCCGCGCATCGCTGAAATATTCACGCCAGCCGATGTCCACGGCGGCGCGCGGTCCTACCGCCATTGCCTCCGGAAATGTTGCGGAAACGGGAGCGACGGGTTGCCGGTATTTCGGCGCAAGGTTGCACGACGCGAGTGCGGTCGTGGCGAGAAGCAGTATCGCCTTACGCATGGGCCGGTGCTCCCTGATCGGGCGCAGGGGCGTCTTCGTCATCCTCCTGTGGCTTTCGGTGCGCCAGCCATTTGCGGGCGGCGTAATAGAAGACCGGCGTGAAGAAGATGCCGAACGCGGTCGCCGCGATCATTCCGCCCATGACGCCGGTGCCGACAGCGTGGCGGCTGGCGGCGCCCGCGCCTGACGCGACCACCAGCGGAACCATGCCGAGGATGAAGGCGAGACTGGTCATGAGAATCGGGCGCAGGCGTTGGCGGACGGCCTCTAAAGTCGCTTCGAGCGGTGTGCGGTCGCCGACTTCGTCATCGATAGCGAATTCAACGACAAGGATGGCGTTTTTCGCAGCAAGACCGATGATCGTGATGAGGCCGATGTTGAAATAGACGTCTGCCGACAGGCCGCGGACCATCGTGAAGATCACCGCGCCCAGCACACCGAACGGCACCACCAGCAGCACGGAAACCGGGATCGCCCAGCTGTTGTACAGCGCGGCTAGCAGCAGGAACACGACGACCATAGACAGGCCGAGCAGCAAGCCGATCTGGCCGCCAGCCTGCTTTTCTTCATAGGCGGTTCCGGTCCATTCGTAGCCGAAGCCGGGCTTCAGCACGCTGCCGGCGATGCGTTCCATCTCCTTGAGCGCGGCGCCCGAACTCTCGCCCGGCGCGGCCTGTCCCGAGATGCTCGTCGCGGGATAGCCATTGTATCGCT
>DDFE01000040.1:7342-10409 GCA_002336985.1 Sphingomonadales bacterium UBA1936 | reverse complement strand
TTCATGGCCGGCGCCTATGGCGCGACGGCCAGCCCGGCGTCGTTCCTGGGCCATGGTCCGGCGGCCGAGTTTGTCATCGGGGCGTAGTTAAGGCGCAGCACTAACGCAATTTTCACTCTCACGGCGCTATCGCCCATGAGAACACCGGTCGTGTGCGTGAGCGCCGGCCAAGCAAAGGGACGTTATGATGGGGTACGATCGTTGGGCACGGACGCTCGTGACAGGGATTGCCGTCATGAGTCTCGCTGCCTGCGCAGGCGGTGCGAGCCGCGGCCCGCAACTGCCCCCCGCAAGCTTCGTCCAGCAGACCGAAGGACCGGGTGAGGAATATGTCATCGGGCCGCTCGACCAGCTGACGATTTTCGTCTGGCGGAACCCTGAGCTCGGCGCAAAGGTGCAGGTCCGCCCCGACGGCCGCATCACCACACCGCTGATCGCCGACATGCCCGCAGTGGGCAAAAGCGCGGCGCAGCTGTCCGAAGACATCAAGGTCCAGCTGTCGCAGTACATCAAGGATCCGATCGTCTCGGTCATCGTCGACAATTTCTCGGGCACCTATTCACAGGCGGTCCGCATCGTGGGTGCGACCGAAAAGCCCGCGTCGATACCGTTCCGCGCCAACATGACGCTGCTGGACGCTATGATCGCCGTCGGGGGCCTGAGCGAATACGCCGCGGGCGACCGCGCGCGCCTCGTCCGTTACGATCGGGTCAGCCACAAGCAGACCGAATATGCGCTGCGCATCGGCAAGCTGCTGAAGCAGGGCGATTCGAAGGCGAACGTGCGACTGCAGCCCGGCGACGTCATCATCATCCCGACCAGCGCGTTCTGAGGGGCTGGCACGTTGGGCGAACTCTACAACGAACTGCTGATTGCGGCCCACGGCGTCTGGCGCCGGCGCTGGCTCGCGCTGGGCGTCGCCTGGTCCATCGGCCTGATCGGCTGGCTGGTCATCAGCCTGATTCCGAACACCTACAAGTCTTCGGCCACGATCTTCGTCCAGACCGGGTCGCTGCTGACCGACAGGGTCGGTATTTCGTCCGCCGACCAGCGCGCGGACATCGACACCGTCCGCCAGAACCTGACGTCGCAAGGCAATCTGGAAGCGATCGTGCGCTCCACCGAACTGGCAAAACATGTCGCCAGCGACCGCGACGTCGCCGACAAGGCGGCTTCGCTGCAAAAGGCGATCACGATCACCTCGACGCAGGACAATATCTACCAGATCGGGGCGAGCGTCTCTGAAAAGGGGATGTCCGATGGTGCGAACGCGCGGCTGGCACGCGCGATCACGGGCAAGCTGATCGACCTGTTCATCGCGGGCAGTGCGCAGGGCGGACGCGTCGAGACGGGCAACGGCCTGCAGTTCGTCGACGCGCAGATCCAGCAGCGCGGACAACAGCTGGCCGAAGTCGAGGCAAAACGCGCGGCGTTCGACGCGAAATACCTGTCGTCGCTGCCGGGCACGGGCACTGTTGCCGACCGGCTGGGACAGGCGCGGGTAGAGCTGGCGCGGGTCGAATCCGACCTTGCCGCCGCCAACAGCGCACTTGCGGCAGTCAATGGACAGCTGGGCGGTACACCCGCCACGACCTCGACGCCGGGCGTCGCCAGCGATGGCGGCCGTGTAGCCCAGCTTCAGGGGCAGATCGCCGACGGACAGGCGCGCGGCTGGACGGATTCGCACCCCGATATGGTGGCGTTGCGTGCGCAACTGGCGCGGGCGCTGGCCATGGGCGGCGGCACGACCTATTCGGCAGGCACGTCGTCGCCGAACCCGATGTATATGTCGCTGCGGTCGATGCAGGCCGAACGCCAGGCGACGGCGTCAGCACTTGCTGCACGTAAAGCGCAGCTCGACGGCGAAATCGGCCGCGTGCTGGCGCTCCAGAGTTCCAGTCCGGAATTCAGCGCCGAGCAGACCGCGATCGATCGCGATTACCAGGCGCTCAAAGTCCAGTACGACAAGCTGGTCGCCGACCGCGAAGACCTGAAGCTGCGCGGGCAGGTGCAGACGCAGACCGACCCGATCAAGGTCAACGTCATCGATCCGCCGTCGATGTCGGTGGTGCCGTCGGCGCCGAACCGGCCCTTGTTGCTGACCGCAGTGCTGATCGTTGCGATCGGTGCGGGTGTCGGAGCGGCCTTCGCCTTCGGCCAGCTGCAAACGACCTATCCTACCGCCGCCCGGCTTGCGAAAGCGAGCGGCCTGCCGGTGCTGGGTTCGATTTCCGAAGTGGTGCCTGCTGCTGAGCGTCCAGAGCGCCGCAAGCGGGTGATGCAGTTTGCCGGCGGAGCGGGGGCGTTGGTCGGCGTCTATGCGCTGCTGATGATCGCCGAATTCATCCAGCGGGGGCTGGCAGCATGACCGACGCATTGATGAGCAACGACAATAATCGCGAATCGCTGATCGAGCGTGCGGCCGAAGTCTATGATTTCGGCAGTGTTTTTCGTGCGCCAGAGGCTGCTCCGGCAAAGGCAGAGATTCCGCTAACTATCGAAGAGACGCTGACGGTCGTTGGTGCACAGGTCGGCACGATCGACCGCGATCGTTTGCGCGAGGAAGGCTTCCTCCTTCCCGACGCGCCAGTCGGCGCATTGGCCGAAGAATTCCGGCTGGTGAAGCGCCAGCTGCTGATGCGCGCCGATGCCGAGGAAACGGCGAAGGACCGCATGGTCCTGATCTGCTCGGCCCAGCCGAACGAGGGCAAGACGTTCTGCGCGGTCAANNATCGATGCGATCGCCGATCCGGATGCGAACGTCGAGGATTTCGTGATCCAGACCGATATCCCGAAACTGTCGGTTTTGCCCGCGGGCCGCGCGAGCAATGACGACACCGAATTGCTGTCGTCGGCGCGCGCCGCCGAACTCATCGAAAGCCTGGCAGCCAGCAATCCGCGCCGCATCGTCATCCTCGATTCAGCCCCCGCGCTCGCTGCCTCGCCGGCGACCGTGCTTGCGCACCGCGTCGGCCGCGTGCTGGTCGTCGTCCGCGCCGACCGCACGAAGGAAGCGGACCTGCGCGAAGCGGTAACGCTGCTCGACGGATGCGACGACATTTCGCTG
>DDFE01000040.1:6545-7284 GCA_002336985.1 Sphingomonadales bacterium UBA1936 | reverse complement strand
TGGACGCCTCGACCAGCAGCCGTCGTGCCGAGGGTCAGGTCAGCGCTCGTTACGAGTATCGCCGCGACTGGCGCTCGAACGGCTATGACGCGCATGTGTTCTCGGGCCTTGCCCGCGCGCGCTACGATGCGGTGCCGAACCTGCTGTCGATCGAGGGCGGGGCGCTCGGAACCCGTACGCGGACCGACATTCGCGGCGGTGCATTGCAGCCGGGGCTGGGCAATCCGGTCAACACGAGCCAGCTCTACTCGGCCTATGTCGGACCGACGCTCGCGACCAATGTGAACGGCATCGACTTGGGTGCCTTTTACCGCTTCGGCTACACCAAGGTCGAAACCGAGACGACCAACGTCCTGCCCGCGGGCAGCCCCGCGCTCGGTGGGTTCGATTCTTCGACCAGCCATGCCGCAGGTGCGAGCATCGGCATGCGCAGCGGCCTGCTGCCGTTCGGCTGGACGGTTTCTGGCGGCTGGAACCGCGACGATGCCAGCATTCTCGACCAGCGTTACGAGGGCAAGTTCGTCCGCGCCGACGTCGTCGTGCCGCTGACGCCAACCGTCGCCGCGATCGGCGGTGCCGGATACGAGCATATCACGGCCAGCCAGCGCGATGCGTTGCGCGATGGTGCGGGCAATCCGGTGGTGACGCCCGACGGACGTTTCGTCACCGATCCCGCCTCGCCGCGTCGTCTGGCCTATGATGTCTCGGGCTTCATCTGGGACGTGGGCGTGCTGTGGCG
>DDFE01000040.1:3939-6495 GCA_002336985.1 Sphingomonadales bacterium UBA1936 | reverse complement strand
CAGATCACGGCGGGCCTGCGTGACATTCCGACGCAATTCACCGTCTCGCGCGATCCGTTCAGCAACCAGTTCGGCGGCTGTGTCTTCGGCAACGGCGACGGCGGGGCGGGGGCATGCCTCACGCCCGCGTTGCAGTCGATCGCGCAGGGCACCTATCGCAGCCGTGGCGGCGGTGCCGTGTGGCGTTACCAGCGCGCCGGGACCAGCATCGGCATCGCGCTCGGCTACACCCAGCGCCGCTTCTTCGCGCCGCCGGTCGCGGGCTTCAGTGTCGATGGTGTCACGGACGAGAGTTTCTATGCACAGGCGAATGTCGCCCGCACTCTGGACGAACGCTCGGGTATCGAGGCATCGGCCTATGCCAACTGGTACGACAGCGGCCTGAGCGGCGCTCCGCGCGTCATGGGCGTCGGCGGCACGGCAAGCTATTGGCGCAACTTCGGGCCGCGCCTGACCGGCACGGCATCGGTCGGCATCTATTCGAGCGACGTCGACGGCTTTGCCTCGACCGTCGTCGGCGCGGGCCAGGTCGGCGCGCGGTACACGTTCTGAGGACTTGGGCATGAGCTACATCGAGCATTTCGGCCTGAACGAAGCGCCCTTCGCGCTGACGCCCGATCCGCGCTTCTGGTTCGAAAGCGGTACGCACAAGAAGGCGATTTCCTACCTCGGCTACGGTCTGGCGCAGGCTGAGGGCTTCGTGGTTGTGACCGGCGAGATCGGTGCGGGCAAGACGACGCTGGTCGGCCTGCTGATGGAACGGCTCGACCCCGCGCGCGTCGCGACGGTGCGGCTCAATATGACCCAGGTCGAGGGCGAAGACCTGCTGCGCCTCGTCGCACAGGGCTTCAACCTGCCCGTCGAGGATACAGCCAAGGCACAGCTGATCGATCGTATCGAGCGCTACCTGCTCGACCGTGCGCGTGAAGGCCGCAAGACGCTGCTGATCGTGGACGAGGCGCAAGGCCTGCCGCATTCCGCGCTCGAAGAATTGCGGATGCTGTCGAACTTCCAGTCGGGCGGAAAGGCGCTGCTGCAGATCCTGCTGCTCGGACAGCCGGAGTTCCGCCAGCGGCTCGCGTCGCCCGCGCTCGAACAGCTACGCCAGCGCGTCATCGCGACGCACCACCTCGACGGCATGACCGCGAACGAGGTGCATGGCTATCTCGATCATCGCCTGAGCATTGCCGGTGCCATCGAACGTCCGAGTTTCGATGATGTGGCATGCGATGCGCTGTTCGCGGCGTCCGCCGGTATCCCGCGCCGGATCAACCAGCTGGCGACCCGCGCGCTCCTGCTCGCCGCACTCGACAATCATGACGTCGTCGATGGTGCCTTGGTCGACAAGGTCGTGGCCGACCAGGACGCCGACGAGACGGTGCCCAATCTAACGCCCGTCGCCGACGACCAGTCGGCGCGCATCGCCCAACTCGAAGCGCAGCTTGCGGCGCAGGAAGCCTCGCTCCGTCGCGTACTCACGCTGATGATCGACTGGGTCGAGCGCGACGCACCCACGGATTTCGCGCGCGCACGGTCCGCGTAACGCCGCTAAGGAGGGCGTCATGCTCAACGCGCTCTCGGTCGATGTCGAGGACTGGTATATGGTCGGCGCGTTCGAGCGCACGATCGACCGCGCCGACTGGCCGAAAAAGGAAATCCGCGTCGAGCGAAACACCGACGCCGTCCTGCAATTGTTCGACGACGCCGGCGTCAAGGCGACGTTCTTCACCCTCGGCTGCGTTGCGGCGGCGCACCCCGCGCTGATGCGGCGGATCGTGGACGGGGGACATGAGGTCGCGAGCCATGGGTGGGATCATGTCCGGGTCTTCACCATGTCGCCGGGCCAGTTCCAGGCCGACATCGCCAAGGCACGCACTGCGATCGAGGATGCGACGGGACAGGTGGTCAGGGGCTATCGCGCGCCGAGCTTTTCGATCGACACGCGCACCCCTTGGGCGCACGGACTGCTCGCCGAAGCGGGCTACGTCTATTCGTCGAGCGTCGCGCCGATCAAGCACGACCATTATGGCTGGCCGGACTCGCCGCGCTTCGCCTGGCGGCCGCTTGCCGATGCGGAACTGGTCGAGTTGCCGGTTTCGACCGTGCACGTCGCGGGCCGTAATTTTGCAGCCGGGGGCGGGGGATTCTTCCGCCTACTACCCTATGACCTGTCGGCATGGGCGATCCGGCGGCTCAATGTGCAAGAGAAGCGCCCGGCGATCTTCTACTTCCACCCTTGGGACATGGACCCCGGCCAGCCGTTCGTGAAGGACGCGCCGCTCAAGTCCAAGCTGCGCCACTATCCCAACCTGTCGCGCATGGCGCCGAAGCTGAAGCGGCTGGCACGCGAGTTCCAATGGGGGCGCACCGATGCGGTCGTGGAGGGGCAACGCGCCCTGATCGCATGACGCAGGTTCGCCTCGCGACCCCCGAAGATGACGCCGGTATCGCCGCCTATGTGGCCGCGCACGAGGATGCGACGGCCTTCCACCGCCTCGAATGGGGCCGAGCGGTCGCGCGCGGGTGCGGGCAGGTCGCGCATGTGCTGGTGGCGGG
>DDFE01000040.1:0-3889 GCA_002336985.1 Sphingomonadales bacterium UBA1936 | reverse complement strand
GCCGATGACGAGGCCGAACTGCTCGCCATCCCGCGCAAGCAGCGCGCCGAGGTCCGCCGCGCGCTCGGTTTCGACCTGACGGTGGATATCGGCGATCGCGATGCCCACTACCACGTCTATGCGACCAGCGTTCGCAACCTCGGCACGCCGGTCTTCCCAAAGCGCCTATTTTCCGAAGTGCTCGACGCATTCGGCGACGATGCCGACATCCTGACCGTCCGCCGCGACGGCGAACCGCTATCGAGCGTGCTCTCGCTCTACCATCGTGGCACAGTCATGCCCTATTGGGGCGGCGGAACCGCTCAGGCGCGGACATGGCGGGCGAACGACATGATGTATTTCGCATTGATGCGTCACGCCCGGACACGCGGTTGCACCAGGTTCGACTTCGGCCGGTCCAAGGCGGGAACGGGTGCCGCTGCGTTCAAGCATAACTGGGGTTTCGAGGGGCAGCCGCTGACCTATGCGTCGCGCACCGCCGCGGGGACCGAGAAGCGCAGCGTCAATCCGCTCGACCCGAAATACAGTTTGAAGGTCAAACTCTGGTCGAAGCTTCCTTTGCCGGTCGCCAACACGTTCGGCCCGTGGATCGCGCGGGGGCTGGGGTGAGCGGGACGGATATCCTGTTCCTCGCGCACCGGCTGCCCTGGCCGCCCGACCGGGGCGACCGTATCCGGTCGTGGCACATGCTCGAGGCGCTGGCGAAACTGCGTCCGGTGCATGTCATCGCGCCGCTCGACGAGGCGGCGGATGCGAAGCACATCGCGCATGTCGAAAGTATCGCCGCGAGCGTCACGACGGCTGTGCGGACCCGGTCGAAAGGGGCGGCGGTAGCGCAGGCGCTGCTCACCGGGCGGCCAGCCTCGGTCCAACTGTTCGCAGTGCCCGCGCTGATGCGCCGGGCCGCGGCATTGGTCGCATCCGGGCAGATCGGCACAGTCTTCGCTTTTTCGGGCCAGATGGCAGAATATGTGCCGCGGGACCGGAGAGGTGCGCGTTTCATCATGGATTTCGTCGACATGGATTCGGCGAAGCTCGCGCAGCAGGGTGCTGGCGCTCCGGGAGTGTCGGGCATGGTGCTCCGGCGTGAGGCAAAACGCCTTCTCGATTTCGAAATTGCCACGGCGAAGCGTGCCGATGCGTCGCTGTTCGTAAGCGCCGCTGAGGCGTCATTGTTCTCGACAAGAACAAACTTATCGGCTCAAGTTATTGAAAATGGTGTCGATGCAGCGAATTTTTCGCCCGACGCTGTGACGCCTGCCGACGCACCGCACCCGCTGATCGTGTTCACCGGTCAGATGGATTACGGTCCCAATGTCGAGGCCGTGACAGGCTTCGTCCGCGACGTGCTGCCGCATGTGGAGGGCGTGACGTTCGCCATCGTCGGACGTGCGCCGACTTCGGTCGTGAAAGCACTGGCGGGTCCGCAGGTCATCGTGACCGGCGAGGTGCCCGACACGCGGCCATGGCTTGCCGCCGCCGATGTCGTCGTCGCGCCCCTCACGCTGGCGCGCGGGGTGCAAAACAAGGTTCTGGAGGCAATGGCGATGGCAAAGCCCGTCGTCGCCTCGCCCGCGGCGGCCGAGGGGATTGATGCGGTGCGCGGCATCGAACTGCTCGTCGCCGACGATGCGATCGAGACGGCGCGGACGATTACGGCGCTGCTCGCCGACCCCGACCGTGCGCATACGATCGGTACCGCCGCGCGGGAAAGGGTGCAGGCGCGCTACTCGTGGGATGCGTGCCTCGCGCCGCTGGCGGGGTTGGTGGCGTGATCGGTTTTATCCCCCGTCATTCCCGCGAAGGCGGGAATCCAACTCCCAAAGTAGAGCATCGGGAGTTGGACCCCCGCCTTCGCGGGGGTGACGCCTTGGGTCTGTGGCGAAGGCCTCTCATCGCCCTCGCGCTTGCCATTGCCGCCATCCTCCTGATTTTCCGCCGCGATGTTGCGGATATGACGGCGCTCTGGTGGAACATCTCGACCTACCAGCATTGCCTCTACATCGTCCCGATCGCCGGCTGGCTGGTCTGGCTGCGGCGTAACGAACTGCGCGATGTCGAGCCGGCGGGCTGGTGGCCGGGGCTGGCGCTGGTCGCCGCGGCGGCGTTCGCCTGGCTCCTAGGCGAAGCCGGGGGGATCGCCCTGATCCGCCATGCCGCGATCGTTGCAATGGTGCAGGCATGCGTCATCGCGGTCCTTGGTCCCGGTGCCGTCAGGGCGATCCTGTTTCCAGTTTTTTACCTAGCCTTTCTCGTGCCTTTCGGTGATGAATTGACACCGTCTATGCAGACATTGACAGCGAAGCTCGCCATGGGCCTGCTTCACCTGACCGGTGTGGAGGCGACGATGGACGGTGTGTTCATCACCACGCGCGTCGCGTGGTTCGAGGTGGCGGAGGCTTGCGCGGGCGTGAAATTCCTCGTCGCGATGATCGCCTATGGCGCACTCGCCGCGCACGTCTGTTTCCGCTCGCCCCTGCGCCGCGCGCTGTTCATGGTGGCCGCCATCGTCGTCCCGGTGCTGGCGAACGGCGTCCGTGCCTGGGCAACGATCTATGCAGCCGAGATCGTTGGGGTTCAGGCCGCGACGGGTTTCGACCATATCGTCTACGGCTGGATCTTCTTCGCGCTCGTCATGATCGCGATCATGGGGGCCGCCTGGCCGTTCTTCGACCGCAAGCTCAGCGACCCATGGCTGAACGGCCGCAGCTTTCCCGTTTGGAAGCCCGTCGCGCCCGTCGTGCTGGTTGCGCCGCTTGCCGTGGCTGTCGCGGCGTTGGCGCCCGGCTGGGACGCACTGGCGGCGGTACGCGGGCATGTCGCCCTGCCGCAGGTGGTGACACTGCCTGCCGTTCCCGGCTGGACCCGCACGGGCGATGCGCCGGTGACGGCTTGGCGTCCGCGCTTCGACGGGGCGGATCATGTCCTGTTCGGGCGCTATGGCGACGCGGCGGGGCACCGCGTCGATGTCGGCGTCGCGCTCTATGGCTGGCAGGGCAAGGGGCGCGAGATCGTGGCTTATGGGCAAGGGGCGGCCGATCCCGATGGCGCATGGCGCTGGACCGCCGACCTGCCGCCCGTCGCGGGTGCCAAAGCGGACAAGTTGCTGGGGCCTGGGAAGGCCGTGCGCCAGGCGGTGACGCTGTGGTATGTGGGAGGCGTGCGCCAGCCGGGACGGATGGATGTTAAACTCGCGACCCTGCGCGCACGCATGACCGGTGCAGACCAGAGCGCGGCGACGCTGATCGTCTCGGCTGAAGGGAAGGGGGCGGACGCCGCCATTGCCTCGTTCCTGACGGCATTGGGTTCACCCGATGCCCGCGTTGCGGCGATGCTCGCCCAGGCAAAGGGGCGTTAGGCGTATGTGCGGGATCGCCGGGCTGTTCCACCTGTCGACGCCGAAGCCGGTCGATCCGGCGCGACTGAGGGCGATGACCGATGCCCAGGCCCACCGTGGCCCTGATGGGTCGGGCATCTGGACAGCGCAGGGAGTGGGCCTCGGCCATCGCCGCCTGTCGATCATCGACCTCGGCGGTGGCAAGCAGCCGATGGCGAGTCCGGACGAGGATGTGGTACTCACCTACAACGGTGAAATCTATAATTTCAAAGAGATACGCGCCGCACTTGAAGCGCGGGGGCATCGCTTCCGGACCGACAGCGACACCGAAGTCATCCTGAATGGCTGGCGCGAATGGGGCGCGGGCGTGCTCGACCGGCTGAACGGCATGTTCGCCTTCGCACTCTATGACGCGCGTGCACAGAGCCTGTTCCTTGCGCGGGACCGGCTGGGTGTTAAGCCGCTGCATTACACGATGCTCGCGGATGGAAGCATCGCCTTTGCTTCCGAACTCAAAGGGTTACTTACCAATCCTGCTGTCCGTCGTGAGAT
>DDFE01000041.1:10255-14882 GCA_002336985.1 Sphingomonadales bacterium UBA1936 | reverse complement strand
ATGACCCTGAAGCAGGCGAAGAAGTGGGTCGAGAAGGAGCGCAAGGAAGTCTGGGACATCCTGGACGAGGTGATCCGCGAGCATCCCGTGATGCTGAACCGGGCCCCTACCCTTCACCGTCTCGGCATCCAGGCGTTCGAACCTGTCCTGATCGAGGGTAAGGCGATCCAGCTTCACCCGCTGGNNCACGTTCCGCTGAGCCTCGAGGCCCAGCTGGAAGCGCGCGTCCTGATGATGTCGACCAACAACATCCTGTCGCCCGCGAACGGCAAGCCGATCATCGTGCCGTCGCAGGACATGGTGCTGGGTCTGTATTACCTGTCGATGGAAAAGCAGAACGAGCCGGGCGAAGGCATGATCCTGTCGGACATGATCGAGGTTCACCAGGCGCTGAACGCGAAGGCGGTCACGCTGCACACCAAGATCACCAGCCGCGTTCCCCAGACGGACGAAGCCGGCGTTCAGTACCTCAAGCGCTTCGAAACGACGCCGGGCCGCATGCTGCTGGGCGAGACGTTGCCGAAGAGCCACAAGGTGCCGTTCGAAACCGTCAACCGCCTGCTGACCAAGAAGGAAATCGGCGACGTCATCGACATCGTCTATCGCCACACCGGCCAGAAGGAGACCGTGCTGTTCGCTGACGCCATCATGGCGCTGGGCTTCCGCCACGCATTCCAGGCCGGCATCTCGTTCGGCAAGGACGACATGATCATCCCGGATTCGAAGGAAGCGACGGTCGAAGACACCCGCAACCTCGTGAAGGATTTCGAGCAGCAGTATCAGGACGGCCTGATCACGCAGCAGGAAAAGTACAACAAGGTGATCGACGCCTGGAGCCGTTGCGGCGACCAGGTCGCGGGCGCCATGATGGACGAAATCCGCAGCGTGAAGATGGACAAGGAAACCGGCCGCGAAAAGCCGATCAACGCGATCTACATGATGGCGCATTCGGGTGCCCGTGGTTCGGCGGCGCAGATCAAGCAGCTCGCCGGTATGCGCGGCCTGATGGCCAAGCCGTCGGGCGAGATCATCGAAACGCCGATCATCTCGAACTTCAAGGAAGGCCTGACCGTCCTTGAATACTTCAACTCCACCCACGGCGCCCGTAAGGGTCTCGCGGACACGGCGTTGAAGACCGCGAACTCGGGTTACCTGACCCGCCGACTGGTCGATGTGAGCCAAGACTGTGTAATTGTGGAACTCGACTGCGGCACAGAACGCGCCCTCGAAATGAAGGCGATCGTCCAGGGCGGTTCGGTCATCGCGTCGCTCGGCGAGCGTATCCTGGGCCGCACCACGGCAGAGGACATCACCGACAGCAAGACCAACGAGGTCGTCATCGCATCGGGCACGCTGCTCGATGAGGCGATGATCGCGCAGATCGAAGCCATCGGTACGCAGGCCGTGAAGATCCGCAGCCCGCTGATCTGTGAATCGACCGGCGGCGTCTGTGGCGCATGCTACGGTCGTGACCTTGCCCGCGGTACTCCGGTGAACATCGGTGAAGCAGTTGGCGTCATCGCGGCACAGTCGATTGGCGAACCAGGCACCCAGTTGACGATGCGGACCTTCCACATCGGCGGCGCGGCGCAGGTCAACGAACAGTCGAACATCGATGCGATGGCCGACGGTACGTTCGAGTATCGCGGCGTGCGCATCATCGCCGACAAGGCGGGCCGGCGCGTGTCGCTGTCGCGTCAGGGCGAAATCGCGATCGTCGACGCCGACGGCCGCGAGCGTGCGGTGCACCGTATCCCCTACGGCGCTTACCTGCTGTTCGACGACGGCGCGAAGGTGAAGCAGGGCGATCGCCTGGTCGAATGGGATCCGTTTACGGCTCCGGTCATCACCGAAACCGGCGGTATCGTGAAGTACCAGGATCTGATCGAGGGCCAGACGCTGACCGAACAGGTCGACGAAGCGACCGGCATCGCGAACAAGGTCGTGACCGAATATCGTGCGACGCGGACGAAGGAAGACCTTCGCCCCCGCCTCACCCTGCTCGACGAAGGTTCGGGCGAAGCCGCGCGCTACATGCTCGCGGTGGGTGCGACGCTCTCGGTCGAGGATGGTGCGACGGTGTCGGCGGGCGACGTTCTCGCCCGTGTCAGCCGCGAAGCCGCCAAGACGCGTGACATCACCGGTGGTCTGCCGCGCGTTGCCGAGTTGTTCGAAGCGCGCAAGCCCAAGGAAAATGCGATCATCGCGAAGGTTTCGGGCCGTGTCGTGTTCGGCAAGGACTATAAGGCCAAGCGCAAGATCGGCATCCAGCCCGAGGACGGCGGCGAGGTCGTGGAATACCTGATCCCGAAGTCGAAGGTGATCGACGTTCAGGAAGGCGACTACGTGAAGCGTGGCGACAACCTGATCGGCGGTTCGCCGGATCCGCACGACATTCTGGAAGTGCTCGGCATCGAGCCGCTGGCGGAATATCTGGTCGCTGAAATCCAGGAAGTCTATCGACTGCAGGGCGTGAAGATCAACGACAAGCACATCGAAACGATCGTTCGCCAGATGCTGCAGAAGGTCGAGATCACCAACGGCGGCGACACCACGCTGCTCGCGGGCGAACAGGTCGATCGTATCGAGATGGACGAAGAGAACGCGAAGCTGACCAAGGGCCAGGCGCCCGCGGAGGGCAAGCCGGTCCTGCTCGGCATCACCAAGGCGTCGCTGCAGACCCGCAGCTTCATCTCGGCGGCGTCGTTCCAGGAAACCACCCGCGTCCTCACCGAAGCCGCGGTTCAGGGCAAAAAGGACACGCTGACGGGTCTGAAGGAAAACGTCATCGTCGGCCGTCTGATCCCGGCGGGTACCGGTGCGGGCATGAACCGCCTGCGTGTCACCGCATCGTCGCGCGACGCGGCGCTCCGTGCGCAGCAGCGGGCCTGGCAGGCATCGCTCATCGCCCCCAACTCGGCGGCCGAAGAGCATGCGGCGGAACTCCGTCAGCCGGTCGAAGCCGATACCGGTGACGATGCGCTGGCGACGGTTGTGACCTCGGGTCACGGTTCGGATGCAGATGCCGGTGAGTATCTGAACGACTGATCCGCTGGCCGAAGCGAAAGAATGTGGCCGTCACACTTCCGGTGTGGCGGCCATTTTCACATTTGGACTCGATCTGGTCACAACGGGACGCATGGGTTGTGTCCACAACCTATCCAGATCGCTTCCGAATGGACAGGTAAGCTGTTGCCAAACCTCGTTAACCAGAAGTATTAACCGAATATTAATCGCCGAGTCGCCGGCACCGTGGGCAACGATCCGCATCCAGTAGGAAACGGAGAAGCGACAATGACAAAATCTTGGATTGGTGCGTCTGTAACTGTGGTTGCAGCGATGCTGATGGTGAGCGAAGCGAGCGCCCACACGACGTCGATCGGCTACACGCCTGGCTCCACGCCTGGCACGGTCACATTCTGGACCGGATCGTATGACCATGGCGGTGTTCCCAGCAATGAGGGCATTGTCCGCCTGCAGGGTGTAACGAACGGATTCGACCAGACTGCATCGTTCAACATCGCGCCGACGAACGTCCGTCCGACCGGCCTCGTTAACGGCACCAACAATTTCTTCTGGGGTAATACGGATTCAACCGGTCGCTACGTTTTTCCCCTGTCGACCGACCCCAATCTGTTCGGCGGTGTCGTCTGGTGGCAGGGTGTGACTTTCACCGGTCTGGCGGCGGGCGACTATTTCTTTGGCTGCGGCACGACCTGCGGAACGACCGCGCAATGGTCGTCGCTCAACGGTTCGGGCGATATCATTCGCCTGACACTGGGACAGGGCGACGTGGGCGGTGGCGCCGTTCCGGAACCCGCAACCTGGGCAATGATGATCGGCGGCTTCGGCATGGTGGGTGGCGCCATGCGCTATCGCCGCCGCAAGACGACCGTCAGCTTCGCCTGATCACATCCATACGGAAAATCTGGCCCGCCGGAGCGATCCGGCGGGCCTTTTGCGCTCCTTCAGATGACATGTGTTTCACGTCGTATCGTTCCGGGACAAAAGGATAAACTGGCGCAGCAAGTCGTATTGCAACGGCACTCTGCAAGGGTTAACTGCAAAGTGAACACGGTCCGCACCCCTGGAGCAACGACTCCGCAGGATTTCCCGGTTTTCAGGCAGGAGTTTCGATTATGTCGACGATGTTAAAGGGATTTGCGTTCGCGGCTGCGGTCGTTGTCGCAAGCACCCCCGCTTTCGCTGGCCAGGTTGTGGCCGGCTTCAACTCCACACAGCTCGCGATTTGCGACGACTGCTTTACGGCAGCCCCGGTTTCGATGGGTTTCTCGGCGAATTTCTTCGGGACGACCTATACGCAGACCTACGTCAGCAACAATGGCTACGTTACGTTCAACAGCGGCCAGGGCACTTTCACCCCCACCGGTCTGGGCGCGGGATATAGCGGTCAGCCGATCATCGCAGCGTTCTTCGCTGATGTGGATACCCGCGGCGCCAATGGCGGCACGACGAAGTATGGCACCGGCACGTTCAATGGCCGCAACGCCTTCGGCGTAACGTACAATGCGGTTGGCTACTTCCCCAGCCAGGACGACAAGACGAACACGTTCCAGCTCCTGATGGTCGATCGCAGCGACATCAACGCGGGCGATTTCGACATCGT
>DDFE01000041.1:1837-10191 GCA_002336985.1 Sphingomonadales bacterium UBA1936 | reverse complement strand
GAGCCCGCAACTTGGGCCATGATGATCGGCGGTTTCGGCATGATCGGCGCTTCGCTGCGCTATCGCCGCCGCAAGACGACGGTCAGCTTCGCCTAACCTGCGAAGTTCGCAAGACAATCGGGCCTGCCAGACTATCTGGCGGGCCCTTTTTGTTGGTGCCGACACATGCCGATTTACCAATTCCGTAAAGATCGTGTTTCGATACGGGATCAAAACCAATATTGATACTTGTTCATCCGACAGTAATTTGAAGATGAGGTTCAATAGAACCCAAAATGAGTTCTTTTCATTACTTTATTCTTGAAAAGAGTCTTTTATCGCGCTCCAGCGCAGCATCTTTGGAGGTTAGCTATGAACAAGTTTATCGGATTGGGTCTTATCGCGCTCGCAGCGACATTTGCGGCTCCGGCATCCGCGGCGGTCGTCACGCTCGATTTTGAAGGAGTGGGCGATTTCAACAGCGTGGGCAACTATTACAACGGCGGCGGCGGCACCAATTACGGTGTGAGCTTTTCTGAAGACACGCTCGCACTCGTCGATTCGGATGCCGGCGGCAGCGGCAACTTTGCCAATGAGCCGTCGGCCAATACGATCATGTTCTTCACGAATTCGAGCAATGCGATCCTGAATTATGCGGCTGGCTTCACTACCGGCTTTTCGTTCTGGTACACGTCGTCGACCTCGGCATCTGTGACCGTTTGGGACGGTCTGGATGGCACGGGCAATCTGCTCGGCACGATCAATCTGGCAGCTCAGAACACGCAGAACTGCACGGGCGACCCCACAGGCAGTTTCTGCAACTGGACCAACGCGGGCGTTGCGTTCGGCGGTACGGCCAAGTCGATCAACTTCGGCGGCACGGCGAACCAGACCGGCTACGACAACATCACCTTCGGCAGCGATCGTGCGACCGGCGGTGCCGTTCCGGAACCCGCAACCTGGGCAATGATGATCGGCGGCTTCGGCATGGTCGGTGGCGCCATGCGCTATCGCCGTCGCAAGACCAGCATCAGCTTCGCATAAACGCGGCGGTTCGAGCAGAAAGGTCTGTCGGAGCGATCCGGCAGACCTTTTTGTTACCTGACCCAAGTGTGCGGTATCGGGACAGCTTCCCGGCTTGCGTCGGCCTGATCGAGTTTGTTAATAAGCCGTTAAGGGACCGAGCCGCCGGTCCGGGGCAACGATCCCCCATCGCATGAAGACCGCATCCGCGCGGCCCGCGCGAACGGTCTCATTCGACGCTTGGAACACCGCCGTTTTTGGCCGGTGCACATCTGTTTCATCAGGGGCAACTGGGAGTTCGGTCATGAAAAAGCTTATGGGTCTGGGCCTCGTCGCCCTCGCCGCATCGATGGCGGCACCTGCCTCGGCAGCGGTCGTCACGCTCGATTTCGAAGGCATCGCGAACGGCGCTTCGGTCGGCAACTATTACAACGGTGGTGGCGGCACCAACTATGGCGTGAGCTTCTCGAACGACACGCTCGCACTTATCGACGCTGACGCAGGCGGCGGCGGTAACTTCGCCAACGAGCCGTCGGCCAACACGATCATGTTCTTCCTCAACGCCAACAACGCGATCCTGAACGTCGCTGCCGGCTTCACCACCGGTTTCTCGTTCTGGTATACGTCGTCGACCTCGGCATCTGTGACCGTTTGGGACGGCCTGAACGGCACGGGTAACTTGCTCGGCACGATCAATCTGACAGCTCAATTCAACCAGAACTGCTCGGGCGATCCGACTGGCCAGTTCTGCAACTGGACGAATGCTGGCGTTGCATTCGGCGGCACGGCCAAGTCGATCAACTTCGGCGGCACGGCGAATCAGACCGGCTATGACAACATCACCTTCGGTAGCGATCGCGCGACCGGCGGTGCCGTTCCGGAACCCGCGACCTGGGCAATGATGATCGGCGGCTTCGGCATGGTCGGTGGCGCAATGCGCTATCGCCGTCGCAAGACCACCGTCAGCTTCGCCTAAGAACGAGACATTCGAACAAAGGGCCCGCCGGAGCGATCCGGCGGGCTTTTTTGTAGGCCTCTTCAACGGGAGCGACCGCTCCTTCGTATCGAGGAAATAATCAACCTTTTCAGCTTAAGGCCGCCAGCAATCCGGTTTCGCCACGGGCGTATCCGGAAACGAACAAGCCCGTCGAAAAGGACGAACGATGAAGCCTGCCGTTTTTGCCGCCATCTTATTGGCAGCCAACACGTTGCCGACCGTCGATGCGCACGCTGCGACGCTGGTCGTCGGCAGCGGCTGGCAGACATTCTATTTCGGCGGCACGGGATCGTCGATCTACGCACCGTCGGGCGACACAACGTACACCTTCTCGCTTGCGCAAGCGGCGGAACTGCAGGTCACGGACGCGTTCAGCATCGGCGACACCTTCCGGTTCTTCAATTTCGGCACGGCGATCGGATCGACAGGTGCGTTCAACACAGCGGGGCCGGCCACGAGCGATGCCGCGACTGCTTTTGCGGGTAGCAGCTATTCGAAAATGTCGGTTCTGCTTGGACCGGGCAACTACAGCCTCACCGGCATCGCAACCGCCTCCCCCTATGGCGGCGGCGGTGCTTTCATCCAGCTTGCACGGGTCGATAATGCGGTTCCGGAACCGGCCACCTGGGCATTGATGATCGCAGGTTACCTGCTCGTCGGCGGATGCATGCGATACCGGGGACGCAAGCTGAACGCCGGATATTATTGATCGTCTTGACGGAAACGCGCCGGCGGCAACGGGATGAGGGGGCAGTATACCGCCGGCGCGCCCCGCTCAGCCCGCGCGTACGGCGCGCGGTGCGGTCCGATGCAATCGATCCTTGATCGCCAGCTTTAATTTTTTGATCCGCGTTATGCGGTCGTGATCGGGAAGGCGTTCCTTCCGTTCACGGGCCAGTTCGTCTTCCAGCCTGATGTGCAGGCGCTTCAGGCGCGATAGTAACAGATTCATCCAGCACTCCTCTCGATGCAAATTACTGCGTCGCGAGCGATGGCCGGTGGCGGCGGTCTTTTCGAAAGAACGAACGGACCCGCTGCCATCGGGCATTCGCCCGATGCGGTCCGACATCACGAGGCGCTTTCACGCACTCGCCAGAGGGGCCCGGCCCGCACATCCAAAGAATGGGTTTCCTGCCGCCGCAATTCAAGATCGGAAATTCGCAAAAGACTGCCAACGACCATTCATTACGCCAACGGCCCCTTTTCGCCCGCCGTGCGTTTGCATCGATTGCGGAAAGGCAACGCGCCGTCCAAACGGGAAATTCATGCTGAGGGTCGCAAGCTACAACATCCGCAAAGCGATCGGCACGGACCGGCGTCGCGTGCCGGAGCGTATCCTCGACGTGTTGAATGAAATCGACGCGGATGTCGTCGCGCTGCAAGAAGCGGACCGCCGCCTGGGCGCCCGTCTCGCTGCGCTGCCCCCGACGCTCATCAAGTCGCACAGCCCATATGCCGTTGTCGGCATTGCGGCGCGAAGCGGAAGCATCGGCTGGCATGGAAATGCCCTGCTCGTGCGCAGGGATGCGCATGTGCGCGATCATGCGCGCGTTACCTTGCCGACCTTGGAGCCGCGCGGCGCAGTGATGGCCGACTTCGAAA
This sequence comes from Sphingomonadales bacterium UBA1936, assembly GCA_002336985.1. Classification (GTDB taxonomy): domain Bacteria; phylum Pseudomonadota; class Alphaproteobacteria; order Sphingomonadales; family Sphingomonadaceae; genus Sphingomonas_O. The sequence continues at coordinate 6,590 of DDFE01000041.1, read as the reverse complement.
TCGGCAACACGCCATTGCGCGTCGTCGGCATGCACCTCGACCTGTCCGGCCTGCACCGGCGGCGGCAGGGGCATGCCATTGTCGCCGCGCTCAACGAAAAGCCCGACCTGCCGACAATCATCATGGGCGACACCAACGAGTGGCGGCCGCATGGCGGATGCCTGATCGACTTTGCGCACAAGTTCCGGATTGCGCCCACAGGGCCGAGTTTTCACAGCCGCCGTCCCGTCGGACGGCTGGATCGGATCATGGTCGGCGACGGCATAGAAATCGTGAACTGCGGCGTCCACCATTCACCGCTTGCCGCTCGCGCCAGCGATCATCTGCCCGTATGGGCGGATATCATGGTAACTGCCGACAACGCAGTGTAACGCGACTGTAATGGATATCTCAGAGCTGCGCATCGCGCTTACCAGCGGCAATTATAATTACGTACGCGACGGTGCGAACCGGGCGCTCAACAACCTTGTCGGCTGGCTGCTCGACCGGGGTGCCGCCGTGCGTGTCTATTCCCCGACCGTGGAGAATCCCGCATTTCCCCCGACCGGCGACCTGGTGAGCGTGAATTCGCTGCCGGTGCCGCTCCGTCCGGAGTATCGCATCCCGCTGGGGCTGGGCGATGCGCGCGCGGACCTCGATGCGTTCCGGCCGAACGTGATCCATGTTTCGGCGCCCGAGTTCCTCGGCCACAGCGCGATACGTTATGCCAAGGCGCGGGATATTCCGGTCGTCGCTTCGGTCCACACGCGCTTCGAGACGTATCTCCACTACTACAAGCTCGGCTTCCTGGAGCCTGCTGGCATCGCCTTTCAGCGTCGTTTCTATCGCAAGTGCGACGCCATTGTCGCACCGTCCGAATCGATGGCGGACGTTTTGCGCGCGGAACGAATGAACGACGATGTCGGCATCTGGTCGCGCGGCATCGACCGTGACGTGTTCGACCCCGGGCGGCGCAGCGCGGAATGGCGCCAGTCACTGGGCTTTGCCGACGACGATTTCGTCATCGCTTTCTTCGGACGGATCGTGCTCGAAAAAGGCATCGACGTTTTCGCAGATGTCAGCACCGAACTGACCCGCCGCGGCGTCAAGCACCGCGTATTGGTTATCGGCGACGGTCCCGCACGCGACAGTTTCACGACTGCTGTGCCCGATGCCGTGTTTGCAGGGCATCAGGCGGGAACCGATCTCGGCCGCGCCATCGCTTCGGCCGACCTGCTACTGCAACCGAGCGTCACTGAGACGTTCGGCAACGTTACCTCCGAAGCCATGGCATGCGCCCTGCCCGTGGTCGGCGCCGACGCGACAGGAACCAGCAGCCTCGTGAGAGACGGCATCACCGGCGCACTGGTGCCGCCACGCGACATCGGGGCCTATGCCGATGCCATCGCCCGCTACACAGCGGATCGGAACGCGGCGCGCGCGGCAGGGCTTGCCGGTGCGAAAGCGGCCGAGAACTACACCTGGGATGCGGTCCATGGCGCCCTCGCCGCAAAATATATCGACGTGATCGCGCGCCGTCGCGGTCGGAGATAATCCGCCCTATATTGCGCTGATGGCCGACCTCTTCGCCGCTCCTGCCCCGCCAGCCCCCCTCGCCGACCGGCTGCGCCCGGCATCGCTCGATCAGGTTGTCGGGCAATCGCACTTGACGGGTCCGGACGGCGCGATCGGCCGCATGGTCGCGGCAGGCAAGCTTGCCTCGATGATCCTGTGGGGGCCGCCGGGTACCGGCAAGACGACGATCGCACGGCTGCTCGCCGATGCCGTGGGGCTGCGCTTCGAAAGCATCTCCGCGGTGTTCTCCGGCGTCGCCGACCTTAAGCGCGTGTTCGCAGCGGCCAGGGATGCAGCGACGCTCGGCCAACGCACTTTGCTGTTCGTGGACGAGATCCATCGGTTCAACCGTGCGCAGCAGGACGGATTTCTCCCCTATGTCGAGGACGGCACGATCACGCTGGTCGGCGCCACGACCGAGAACCCCAGTTTCGAACTGAATGCCGCACTGCTAAGCCGTGCACAGGTACTGGTACTGCACCGCCTCGATGCCGCTGCGCTCGGCGAGTTGCTGCATCGAGCGGAGGAGGTCGAAAGCCGCTCGTTGCCGCTAACCGCAGACGCGCGTGATGCGCTGATTGCCAGCGCCGACGGCGATGGCCGCTTCCTGCTCAACCAAGCGGAAACCCTGTTCTCAGTCGAGATCGATGCGCCGCTGGACCCCGCGTCCCTCGCTGCCCTGCTTCATCGCCGCATGCCGGTCTACGACAAGGACCGCGAGGGGCATTACAACCTTATCTCNNGGTCTCGCCGACCCTCAGGCACTGGTCCAGTGCCTTGCTGCCAAGGACGCCTATGACTTCCTCGGCAGCCCGGAAGGCGAACTCGCGATCGTGCAGGCGTGCCTCTATCTCGCGACCGCACCCAAATCGAACGCGGCCTATGTCGCGCAGAAATCGGCATGGCGTTCGGCCCGCGACACGGGGTCGCTGATGCCACCGATGAACATCGTCAACGCGCCCACAAAGCTGATGAAGAATCTCGGTTATGGCAAAGGCTATGCCTACGACCACGACGCCGAAGATGGTTTTTCCGGCGACAATTACTGGCCCGACGATATGACACCCGCAACCTTCTACACACCCGTCGAACGCGGGTTCGAGGCGAAAATCGCCGAACGCATCGCCTATTGGAACAAGCTGCGGGCGGAACGCGCATGACCTATGACGACATCATCGCCTTTGCGCTGACCCTGCCCGATACGGTGCTCGAAAATCATTACGGCACTCCGTCGGTCAAAACCAATGGCCGCCCACTGGTCGGGGTCGGGCGCGAACCGGGGTCTTTCGTGCTGATGATCGACCTCGATACGGTCGAGATGCTGAAGGAAACCGATCCGGATACCTATTGGCAGACGCCGCATTACGTCGGCTGGCCAGGCGTTCTCGTGAGGTTCGGCACGGCCGACCCCGAACGCGTCTTCGCAATGATCGAACAATCGCACGCGTGGAACAGCGCTCGCCCGAAGCCGCGTCCCAGAAAGAAAGCGTGACGCCCCGCTTCGATCATTTTGCTGCGATCGACTGGTCGGGCGCCGCGGGTCTGCGCCAGCCGGGAATAGCCGTCGCGATCTGCTCCGTCGGCCATGATGCGCCCGCTCTCGTCCGGCGGGGGCACGTCTGGTCGCGGATGGACGTGCTGGAATGGATTGCCGGAGAAATGCCGGAAAACACCCTGGCCGGCTTCGACCTCGGCCAGTCGCTGGCTTTCGCGGATGCAGGCGCCTTCTTTCCCGGATGGCACGAAAGCCCGCCCGATGCCAAAGCGCTTTGGGCACTGGTCGATCGCATTTGCGCTGGCGAGGACAATCTCGCCGCCTCCAGGTTCGTCGATCACCCCGAAGCCAGCCGCTATTTCCGTCGCCATGGCGGACGGACCGGCGATCGCTTCGGCACAGGTTCCGGCCGGTTTCGGATCACTGAACACGCCCAGCGCGCCCAAGGCCTCAATCCCTACAGCAATTTCAATCTCGTGGGTGCGGCCCAGGTGGGCAAGTCCAGCCTGACCGGCATGCGGATGTTGCATCGGCTGGATGGGCGCGTCCCGGTGTGGCCGATCGATCCGTTCCCCGACGAAGGTTCGGTGATCATGGAGATCTACACTAGCCTCGCTGCCATCGCCGCGGGCTTGCCCAAGGGTCGCACAAAGATACGTGATGGGGCGACCCTCGATACGGCACTTGCCACGCTGGGCAGCGGGCCGCACACGCCCCTGCCCCGGTACACGGATCATATCACCGATGCCCTGCTGACATCCGCATGGCTCCGCACCGTCGCCCATGATCCTGCGCTATGGTCTCCCGAAGGACTGGATGCCGTTGCACAAACCGAGGGCTGGACGTTCGGTATTCGCTAGAGCTATGCGCAAACCCGCGCCGGCTTAGCTCAGATGGTAGAGCACCTGATTTGTAATCAGGGGGTCAGGGGTTCGATCCCTCTAGCCGGCACCATTTCCCTCACAACACGCCGCTTTACCAACACCGGTGCGCATAACTTGCGCTAACGCTTAGACGCGCACGAGACGGACAGCGATCCAGGGTTTTCCCGGCAGCGCCAGCTTTGGGCGGCTCGGGTCATGCACATCATAGTCGTTCTTTCGCGCCATGGTGAATTTTCCCGCGACCGGCGTGACCGTCATGTTCCAGGTGTCGATGATATCGGCACGATAGCTTTGCAGCGCTTCCGTCCCGCGGCCGGGAAGCACGACGTCCCACTCGGTTGGTGTGTCTGATCCGAAATAGCGCAGGTAATAGGCGTCAACTTTGCCGCCGAGGTGATATCCCCACCATGGCTGGATCGGCTCGATCCCGGGCGCCGGACCATCCTCCATGACCTTGCGCAGGAATGCGAGGCGAGGCGCGCTGCTCCCGGCGAGCCTGCCGCCCTGCCCCAGCCAGGAATAGTCGGCGTTACGGTCCGCATTGTACGTCTCGCTATGCCCGACATAGGTGCCGCCGATCAGCCCGAACCAGAAACGTTCGACCATTTCCGGGCCCGTGAGCGATCCCCAGCGTTTGGTGGAATTCCCCTCATAAACCACTTCGTCGAAAATGACCGGCTTCAGCGCGAAGGCACGATGAAGCTGGGCACGTACGTCATCCAGTACCGCGACACCGTTCTGGACGCTGGCATGGGTGATCCATGGCTTCCGATGATCGTAATAGGTGTTGATCTGGTGGATGGACCTTAGCCGGTCATGC
>DDFE01000041.1:506-1731 GCA_002336985.1 Sphingomonadales bacterium UBA1936 | reverse complement strand
TTCGGAAAGACCAGCATTCGCAGTTTGTTGAACGGCGCACCCTTCAGCGTCGCCAGCGTCTCTGCGCAACGAGCGTCGGATTGCAGTGCCCAGGAATAACATGTCGTACCGATCTGGCGAAACGGCGTGCCGTCGGCATATTCGAAATGATAGCCGTCCTTGGTCACGCGGATCGGACCGTGGTTGCCCGGGCCCGGCGCTACAGCATCGAAACTGCCCGTCTGCCCCTGCAGCGCAGTGGCATTGCTTTCGCTGGTCCAACGCCATTGTCCGACATCGGGCGGGCTGAAACGGATGCGATAGACGCCCTCGCCATCATAAAAGCCCGGGACGCGCACTTCGCGTCCCGTAGCATTCACGAAGGTCGCAGCGATCGAGACTTCGATGAACGGGTTACCCGCCGTCGGCCCATCGAGCGCGACTTCATACATACCCCAGCGCTCGACGCGCGTTGGTGGCGTCGCTTTGCGCGAAACTGCGGAAAGCGGACTGGCGGTCGCCGCGCCAAGCGCAAGAGCATTGGCCAACACTGTCCGTCGTGAAATCGGCATGCCACTCTCCCTCAAATGGCGAGACTATTTGCGTGCTGGCATATGCGTGTTCGTAACCGGACGTCGGCACTTGCCCCGACCAATCGACGCCTGCTACACCTGCTCCAATAATATTATCATATGCCTATGTGAGAGGGAATGTCGATGGGGAACGCCGCAACGCAAAGCGAAGGCAGCGATGGATGGCGGGACACGATTCTTGCCGGTCTCGCCAACTATATCGATGCGGGTTCGATCGTAGCCGGCTCCGCTGCGCTCGCGCTGTGGGTAGAGGCCTATAAGCTTAGCAACAGCCTTGTCGGCATCCTCGCCGCCTTCGGTCCGAATGCGGTGTCCGCAGGGGTCGGCGCGCTGATCGGCGGACGGCTTTGCGACGTGTTCGGCCGCAAAAAGATCTACCAGTACGACATGCTATTTTACGCGTTCGGAATGCTGTGGCTGGTCTTCTCGCTCAATGCATGGATGGTTGTGGTCGGCTTCTTCCTGGTCGGCCTGGCGGTCGGCGCGGACATACCGGCTTCATGGTCGCTGATCGCCGAGCAGGCACCCGACGGGGCACGCGGCAAGCACAGCGGTGTCGCGCAAGTACTCTGGTACCTGGGGCCGGTCGTCGTCCTGCTCATGTTCCTCGTGCTCTCGCCCCTCGGCCTCTTGGGCGCGCGGATCGTGTTCGC
>DDFE01000041.1:0-449 GCA_002336985.1 Sphingomonadales bacterium UBA1936 | reverse complement strand
TGGCGGCACCTTCAGTCGATGGCCTTCCTGATCGGCATGTACGGCGTCTGGAATCTGTGGGCGGGCACCAATGGGTTCTTCTTCCCCTACATCTTGCGCACCGTAGGCAATCAGAGCCAGTTCATGGCCGTAATGGTGCAGACCCTCAGCTTCATCCTTGGCATGGGTTCGATCTTCTTCATCTTCATGCGGTTTTCCGATCGGGTGAACCAGCGCCTGCTTTTCCTGATTTCTGCGGTCATCCAGGTGATCGGGATGTCGCTGCTGGCGCTCTTCCCGCTGACCCTGCCGCTCGCCATCCTGCACGTCTTCCTGATGTCGGTCGGCGGCGGTTTTGGCGCGCAGAGCTTCTTCCAGCTCTGGTCGGCGGAGATGTTCCCGACGCTGCTGCGTTCGACAGCCCAAGGCCTGATGTTCGCGGTTGTCCGCGTCTCGTTGGGCGTGTTCAG
>DDFE01000178.1 GCA_002336985.1 Sphingomonadales bacterium UBA1936 | reverse complement strand
GTAACGGCGCTGATCGCAATCGGAACATCGGCAAGTGTTTCGTCGCGTTTACGCGCCGTGACGATGATCGCATCTTCGTCGGTCGCGCTCGCCGAAGGAGCTGCCGATTGCGCAAAGCCGATGGATGGCATCGCGGCGAGCACGGTGGTGGCGGCAAAAATCGTGCGCAAGCGCATAGTAGGAACCCTCTCTGAATCGATGGCTTGAGAAGCCACCTGTCAGAAAGGTCATTGCAGCATTTTGAACCTATCGGAAAGGTCTATGCGATGTGCCGATCGGATGGAACGGTAAGCCGATCGGACTCACCAGCAGCTGTAGCCGCCGTCTGCCAGCACGATGCTGCCGGTCATCAGGCTGGCTGCGTCGGACGCGAGGAACAGGATGACGGCGGCGACCTCTTCCGGCTCACCCAGTCGCCCTTGCGGCGTGCCGTCGATCCAGCGCTTGTACATCTCGCCCTGCTTGTCGGCGAAGGCGTTGAGCGGCGTCGCGATATAGGTCGGTGCGACCGCGTTCACGCGTACGCCTCGTGGAGCCCATTCGGCGGCAAGGCTCTTTGTCAGCTGATGCACGGCCGCCTTCGAGGCATTGTAATAGCTTTGCGGCTGCGGGCGGTTGACGATGAAGCCGGACATCGACCCGACGTTGACGATCGTTCCGCGTCCCGCCGCCAGCATGTGCCGGCCGAAGGCACGGGCGCACCAGAAAGTGCCGTTCAAATTCACGTCGAGGACGTTCAGCCAGTGCTCGTCGGCAACGTCTTCCGCTGCGGTCTCGCTGCGGGCGATGCCGGCGTTGTTGACCAGGATGTCGATGGCGCCAGCCGCGTCGGCAACCGCCGTCACGCGGGCGGAATCCGTCACGTTCAGCACCGCGCCTTCGACGGCATAACCCTTTTTGAAAAGCGCCTTGGTCGCGTCATAGATCGCGTCGCTGTCGCGGTCGGCGATCGTGACCTTCGCACCGGCCTCCGCCAGCGCCTCGGCCGTGCAATAGCCGATGCCCTGTGCGCCGCCGGTGACGAACGCGGTTTTCCCGTCGAGGCGGAATCGATTCATGTACATGGCAATGTGCTTCTTCAGGAGAGGAAGGGGGCCGCGGGCATCGACGATTCGCGCACCGCCTTGCCTGCTGCCAGCTGATAGACCTGGCGCGTCTCACGATCGAATTCGGCCCAGGGCAGCGATCCGTCGCGGGCGTAATCGACCCAGATCTTGTGGACGCGGGTCGCAAGGTCCTGCGGCGGATTGGTCCCGACCAGACCCTCCGGCCCTGTCACGCACGCCAGCGTGTCGAACACGAACGGCAGCTCCATGCCGTGCGACGCGCCCAGGCCCCCGCCGAACATCGGCGATCGCCATTCGAACTCGTACATATGCGTGCGACCCCGGTGTTCTTCGGCAAAGCGGCGCGCGGGCCAGCGGAAGACCAGGTCGTTCATGGCGTCGGTCAGGGCATGCCCCGCCTTGCGCTTTCCGATGCCATAGGCCTTGAGCGTCTTGTTCGCCTTCGGATGCGCGCGGTGCAGGACGTAGGTCGCAAGCAACCGGCCGACCTTTTCGCGAACACCGGTGGGCACGAGGTAGAGATTCATCTCCTCGGCGTTGGTGCCGATCAGCACGTCGATGTCCGAGCCCGCGCCCTTCTTGAGCGCGTCGAGCGGGCGTTCGGGCAGGACGTCGTCTCCGTGCACGGGAACGAAGCGGCTGATGCCGAATACGGGCTCGCGGCCTTCGCCATCGCGCAGGTCGATCCTGGCGGTCGGCAGTGAGACTTTCTCGACGGCGTCGAGCATCTTCTCGCCGGGCTCGATGCTCGCAAACCCCGTGCGGTCGGCCGAAATGCCGAGCAGCGATGCGAGCTTCTTGACGAGGCGCTGCGCGATCGGGATTTCGCGGGTCATCGCGCCGTGCCCGCTCTCGATGATCGCACGCCGGAACAGCCCCTTGGCCAGCGGCGAGGTGACCAGGTCGGCGATCGCCATCGCGCCTGCCGACTCGCCGAAAACGGTGACGTTGGCCGGGTCGCCTCCGAAAGCGGCAATCTCGTTCTGCACCCAGGTCAGCGCGGCAATCATGTCGCGCAGGCCAAGGTTGGTGGGCACGCCGGGAATAGGCAGGAAACCGTCGATGCCCATGCGGTAGTTGATCGCGACGAATACGATACCGTCCCGGGCAAATGCCGCGCCGTCCTGCACCGGCGCGTCCTTGCTGCCGATGACGAAGCCGCCGCCGTGGATGAACACCATCACCGGCAGGCCCGACGCGTCGGTTTCGGGGCGGAGCACGTTGAGCGACAGATATTCGTCACCCTTTACCCAGCCGCTGCCGATCAATGGCACGGCGTCGAGGCCGGGTACGTCACGGGTGCGCTGCGGCGCATTGGGGCCGGTGTCCGTCGCGTCGCGCGTCTCACGCCATGGCGAGGCAGGTTGAGGCGCTTCGAACCGCAACGGACCGACAGGGGCGGCAGCGTAAGGGATACCCATGAAGCGCAGGATGCCGCCTGAACTTTGTCCGCGAACGAGGCCCGCGCGGATGTGGACGTTATGCGACGGCGATTGAGAAATGGTGGCCATTGCGGGCTTCTAACCCAGACCTGTCAGATAGCTATCGTCGCCGCTATGCAGAACTGCTGCAAAAACATGCTGGCTGGCCGTTGATCCCCAAACGCGCACAACCGCTGGATATTCT
>DDFE01000010.1:7331-9704 GCA_002336985.1 Sphingomonadales bacterium UBA1936 | reverse complement strand
AGGAGCATTCGGGCATCATCAAGCACGGCGCGAAGCTGCTGTTCGCCTATGCGGAGGCGACAGTGCCCAAGATCACCGTCATAACGCGCAAGGCCTATGGCGGCGCGTACGACGTGATGGCGTCGAAGCATTTGCGCGGAGATCTCAACTACGCCTGGCCCACCGCCGAGATCGCGGTGATGGGCGCGAAAGGTGCGGTCGAGATCATCTTCCGCGGCCGCACGCCCGAGGAGATCGCCGAGCGCACGGCGGAATACGAGGCGCGTTTCGCCAATCCGTTCGTGGCGGCGTCGAAAGGCTTCATCGACGAGGTGATCATGCCGCACTCGACGCGGCGTCGGATCGCGCTGGGGTTACGCAAGTTGCGGAACAAGCAGCTGGAGAACCCGTGGAAGAAGCATGACAATATTCCGCTGTGAGAACGACCATGCCGCATCTTGCCGCCGTTCATTTTTCGCGCTTTGAATGGGACGTTGTCGTGGTCGACAGCATTGACGTTCTGACGCGCAAGCAAAGCAACAAGACGCTCGATGCGTTTGGTCGAGCAATACCAAAATTCAGCAAGGCTCGTGTGATCCAGGATGCCGTCAACTCAGACAGCCTGCGATCTACTGAATGGTATGAGAGAAAGCTGGAGCGTGCTGGCCGCCAAGCAATGTTTAGCACGCTTGCCAACACACTGCCCATAACGACCTTGGAAAATCTGAAATGAAACTCGGCCGCCTCAACCATGTCGGCATTGCAACGCCATCGATCGAGAAGTCGATCGCCCTCTATCGTGACACCCTCGGCGCGGAGGTCATCCGCGAACCGTTCGACCTGCCTGCGCAGGGCGTGAAAGTGTGTTTCGTAGACACGCCCAACAGCCAGATCGAACTGATCGAGCCACTGGGCGAGGCGTCGCCGATTCACGGCTTCCTCGCCAGGAACCCGGCGGGCGGGCAGCACCATTTGTGCTATGAAGTGCCAGACATCCAGGCCGCCAAGGCGTGGTTCGAGAGCAAGGGCGCGAAGGTGCTGGGCGAACCCCGCATCGGCGCGCACGGAACGCCGATCTTTTTCGTCCATCCCAAGGACATGGGCGGGGTGCTGACCGAGATCATGGAGACGCCGAGGGATCACTAACTCCCTCTCCCCTTCAGGGGAGAGGGTCGGGGGAGAGGGGCAGTCTGCTCCCCAACGCAATTATCAATCGGGCCGGGAACGCACTGCCCCTCTCCCCGGCCCTCTCCCCACTCCGTGGGGAGAGGGAGAAGAAGACGATGACCTGCGAAACGATCAAGACCACCCGCGATGGCGACGTCCTTGTCATCACGCTCAATCGCCCCGAGCGGCTGAACGCCGCCCCGCCGCAAATGTTCGACGAGATTTCGGCAGCGGTCGATGCACTCGATGGCGCACGGGCGGTGCTGATCCACGGTGAGGGGCGCGCATTCTGTTCAGGAGCAGATCTGGCAGCACGGGGCGAGCGGTCGATTGCTGGCGGTGAAGGCGCGTACCAAGCGCTGACCGGCAGCTACAATCCGGCGATGCTGAAGCTGTCGCGCCTTCCCGTCCCTATCGTCACGGCGGTCAACGGCCCTGCGGCGGGCATCGGGTGCAGCCTGGCGCTGGCGGGCGATTTCTGCGTGATGGGCGAGAGCGCATACCTGCTCCAGGCGTTCGTCAACATCGGGCTGGTGCCGGATGGCGGCGCGTCCTGGATGCTGGCCCGGCTGATCGGCAAGGCGCGCGCGACCGAGATGATGCTGCTCGGCGAGCGCGTTCATGGTCCGAAAGCGGCGGAATGGGGGCTGGTTTACAAGTCGGTCGCCGACGATGCGGTCATGGCAGAGGCGACGGCGCTCGCGCACCGGCTGGCGGCAGGGCCGACGATGGCATTAGGCCTGATGCGTCAGGGACTCGCCGAAGCGCTCGATGGCGATTACGCAGCGGCGCTCCAGCGCGAGGCCGAGAACCAGCGCACGGCTGGCAACAGCGCCGATGCGATCGAGGGCGGCGCGAGCTTCCTGCAGAAGCGCAAGCCGGTGTTCCAGGGACGCTGAACGACATGACCGAAAAGCCGACCGTTGCCGACTGGCAGGCCGCCGCCACGAAAGAGGTGAAGGGCCAGCCGCTCGACTGGGCAACGCCCGAGGGTATCACCGTCAAGCCGCTCTACACCGCCGACGACGTGGCCGACATCGACCCCGGCCTGCCCGGCTTCGCGCCGTTCACCCGTGGCGTGCGTGCTTCGATGTATGCGGGGCGGCCGTGGACGATCCGCCAATATGCGGGCTTCTCGACGGCGGAGGAATCGAACGCCTTCTACCGCCGCAATCTTGCGGCCGGGCAAAAAGGCCTGTCGGTCGCCTTCGACCTTGCGACCCACCG
>DDFE01000010.1:6936-7286 GCA_002336985.1 Sphingomonadales bacterium UBA1936 | reverse complement strand
TTCATCGTCGCGGGCGAGGAACAGGGCGTCGACAGGAAGCTGCTCGACGGGACCATCCAGAACGACATCCTGAAGGAGTTCATGGTCCGCAACACGTACATCTACCCGCCCGAACCGAGCATGCGGATCATTTCGGACATCTTCGGCTACACGTCGCGCGAGATGCCGAAATTCAACAGCATCTCGATTTCTGGCTATCATATGCAGGAAGCCGGTGCGACGCAGGTGCAGGAACTCGCCTTCACCATCGCCGACGGCGCGGAATATGTCCGCTATGGGGTCGCGAGCGGCCTCGACATCGACAAGTTCGCGGGGCGGCTGTCGTTCTTCTTCGCCATCGGCATGAACTT
>DDFE01000010.1:5812-6903 GCA_002336985.1 Sphingomonadales bacterium UBA1936 | reverse complement strand
TACAACAACGTCATGCGCACGACGATCGAGGCGATGGCGGCGATGCTGGGCGGCACCCAGTCGCTGCATACGAACGCGCTCGACGAGGCCATTGCGCTGCCCACAGACTTCTCCGCCCGCATCGCTCGCAACACGCAGATCGTCATCCAGGAAGAAACGGGGATGACCAAGGTCGTCGATCCGCTGGGCGGCAGCTATTATGTAGAGAGCCTGACCCAACAGCTGGTCGACGCCGCGCAGGAAATCATCGACCGTGTCGAGGCCGAGGGCGGCATGGCGAAGGCGGTCGCGGCCGGCTGGCCCAAGGCGATGATCGAAACCGCCGCCGCTGCACGGCAGGCGCGTGTCGATCGCGGTGACGACGTGATCGTTGGCGTGAACAAATATCGCCTGGCAAACGAAGACCTGCTGGAGACGCTCGAGGTCGACAACGCCAAGGTCCGCGAAGGCCAGGTCGCGCGCATCAACAAGGTCAAGGCGACGCGCGATGCCGCGAAGTGTGAGGCCGCACTGCAGGCGTTGCGCGACGGCGCGGCGAAACCGTCGAGCATCGAGAACAACCTGCTCGCCCTTGCGGTCGAGTGCGCCCGCGTCCGCGCGACGCTCGGCGAAATCTCGTCGGCGATGGAGGAAAGCTTCGCCCGCTATGGCACGCAGCCGACTCCGGTGAAGGGCGTCTATGCCGCGCCGTACGAAGGCGACAGCCGCTGGCAGCAGGTGCTGGACGGCGTCGCGGCGGTCGAACGACGGCTGGGCCGCAAGCCGAAACTGCTCGTCGCCAAGATGGGCCAGGACGGCCACGACCGCGGCGCGAATGTGATAGCGTCGGCCTTCGGCGACATGGGGTTCGATGTCGTGTCGGGGCCGCTATTCCAGACCCCCGAGGAAACGGTCGTGCTCGCGCTCGACAGCGGCGTCGATGTCGTCGGCGCATCGAGCCTTGCTGCGGGCCACAAGACGCTGATCCCCGAACTGATCCAGAAACTCCGCGAGCAGGGTCGCAACGACATCAAGGTCATCGCAGGCGGCGTCATCCCGCCGCAGGATTACGAGTTCCTGCGCAACGCAGGCGTGCAGGGCATTTACGGCCC
>DDFE01000010.1:0-5797 GCA_002336985.1 Sphingomonadales bacterium UBA1936 | reverse complement strand
TCTTGGCGTTTGTACTGGCGCTGGCGCCATCGGTCGCGGCGGCGGAAGCGACGCAGCCTTCGCCCATCGTCATCGGGCAATCGTGGAAGATCGCCTCGCGCACTTTGTCGGCGACGCGCACCATCAACGTGTGGACCCCGCCATCCTATGCGAAGGGCGACCGGCGTTACCCGGTCGTCTATCTGATCGACGGTGGCCTCGCGCAGGATTTCGAACATATCACGGGTCTTGCCCAGCTGGGCGCCCTGTCGTGGGAATGGCGGGACGTGATCGTCGTCGGCATCGAAACCGTCGACCGGCGGCACGAACTCGCCTTTCCCGTAGAGCGTGATGAAACGCTGAAGCGCGATTATCCCACCGCCGGGGCGTCCGACGCCTTCCGGCGCTATGTGATCGACGAGGTAAAGCCGTTCGTCGAGCGGCGGTACCGGACGTCGGGCGAGAACGCGCTGATGGGGGAATCCCTTGCCGGATTGTTCATCGTCGAGACGTTGCTGAAACAGCCCGCCGCGTTCGACACCTATATCGCGATCGACCCCAGCCTGTGGTGGGACAAGGGGCGTCTGACCGAGGCAGCATCGGGACTGCTCGCAAAGAACAAGCCGATGAAGAAGCGCGTATGGCTCAGCATCGGCCGCGAGACATCCGAACAGCCGGTCAATGCCCAGCGTTTCGTGGCGGCAATCAAGGCACTTCCCTCAGGCGCGGTGGAGCTTCATGACGAGCCGCGCCCCGCACTGACCCACGCGACGATCTATCACCCGACGGCCCTGGAAGCGTTCCGCACGCTCTATCCGCGGCCCGCGCAATGAGAACCGAGACAATGGACGCATCACCCCCCCGCACCGACTGGACCCGCGACGAGATCGCCGCGCTCTTCGACCTGCCGTTCGACGAGCTGATATTCCGTGCACAGACCACACACCGCGCGCACCACGCGCCGGGCGAGGTGCAGATGTGCACGCTGCTGTCGATCAAGACTGGCGGATGCCCCGAGGATTGCGGCTATTGCTCGCAGTCGAAGTCGGCCGACAGCGGCATCAGGGCGACCAAGCTGATGGACTCGCGCGCGGTGCTGCAGATGGCGGCGCAGGCGAAGGACAATGGCTCGACCCGTTTCTGCATGGGCGCCGCATGGCGCAACCCCAAGGACCGCGACATGCCCGCCATCGTCGAAATGGTGAAGGGCGTGCGGCAGATGGGCATGGAAACGTGCATGACTTTGGGCATGCTGACGCCCGGCCAGGCGGCGACGCTCNNCACAATATCGACACCTCGCCCGAGCGGTACAACGACGTGATTACGACACGGACGTTCGAGGACCGGCTCGACACGCTGGAGCACGTTCGTGAGGCCGGCATCAATGTGTGTTGTGGCGGCATCGTCGGCATGGGCGAGACGCGGGCCGATCGTGTGGGGTTCATCCACGCGCTCGCGACGCTTCCCCGCCACCCCGAAAGCGTGCCCGTCAACGCGCTGGTGCCGGTGAAGGGCACGGTGCTGGGCAACATGCTCGCCGACACGCCGCTCGCCAAGATCGACGACATCGAGTTCGTCCGCACCGTCGCCGTCGCGCGGATCACCATGCCGGAATCGATGGTTCGGCTCTCTGCTGGCCGCGAAAGCATGTCGGACGCGACACAGGCGCTGTGTTTCATGGCGGGTGCGAACAGCATCTTCACCGGCGACAAGTTGCTGACCGCAGGGAATGCGGGGGAGGACAAGGATGCGGCCCTGTTCGCGCGGCTGGGCATTCGCGCGATGGCGGGTGAGGTTAAGGTTGAACTGGAAGCGGCGGAGTGAAGTTGCTGCTCTCTCTGTTTTTCGTCGCAACACTCGCCCTCGCCTACTGGCTTTGGGCGAATGTGTTGGCTTGGGGAATGGCAGGGTTTGATTGCTCCGACGACTATTTTTCGTGTCGCAAGCACTTGCTCGCCCCCATCGCGGTGCCGGTGATCATCTGGATCGGGTGCGCCCGACTACTGTGGGTAAAAATCTGATGTTCAAAAAAATCCTGATCGCCAACCGTGGCGAAATCGCCTGTCGCGTCATGCGGACCGCCAAGAAAATGGGGATCGCGACCGTCGCGGTTTACTCCGATGCCGACGCGCGCAGCCCGTTCGTGCTGATGGCCGACGAGGCCGTCCACATCGGCCCCTCGCCTGCAGCCGAGAGCTATTTGCTCGCCGACAAGATCATCGCCGCGTGCAAGGCGACCGGCGCGGAAGCCGTTCATCCCGGCTATGGCTTCCTGTCGGAACGCACCAGCTTCGCGCAGGAACTGGCCGACAACGGCATCGCCTTCATCGGCCCGCCAGTCGGCGCGATCGCCGCGATGGGTGACAAGATCGAGTCCAAGAAACTGGCGCAAAAGGCCGGTGTGAACGTCGTCCCCGGCTTCGTCGGAGAGATCGACGACACCGAACACGCGGTGCGGATCGCCAACGATATCGGCTATCCGGTGATGATGAAGGCGTCGGCCGGCGGCGGAGGCAAGGGCATGCGCCTCGCTTATTCCGAAGCCGATGTCCGCGAAGGGTTCGAGGCAACGAAGCGCGAGGGGCTCGCCAGTTTCGGCGACGACCGCGTGTTCATCGAGAAATTCATCCTCAACCCGCGCCATATCGAAATCCAGATCCTGGGCGACCAGCACGGCAACATCCTGTACCTCAACGAGCGCGAGTGCAGCATCCAGCGCCGCCACCAGAAGGTGGTCGAGGAGGCCCCCTCCCCCTTCGTCACGCCGAAGATGCGCAAGGCGATGGGTGAGCAGTGCGTCGCGCTGGCGCGTGCGGTGGGATATTATTCCGCGGGCACGGTCGAACTGATCGTCAGCGGCGCGGACGCGACCGGCGAGAGTTTCTACTTCCTCGAAATGAACACCCGGCTCCAGGTCGAGCACCCGGTGACCGAGGCGATCACGGGCCTCGACCTGGTCGAGCAGATGATCCGCGTGGCGTACGGCGAAAAGCTGCCGTTCGGGCAGGACGACGTGAAGCTCGACGGCTGGGCGATCGAGAACCGCGTCTATGCCGAGGACCCGTATCGCGGGTTCCTACCGAGCACGGGGCGGCTGGTGCGCTATTCGCCTTCTCCGACGTCAAAGCCGGGCGATGGCGCTTACGTCCGCGTGGACGACGGCGTGATCGAGGGCGGCGAGGTCAGCCGCTTTTACGACCCGATGATTGCAAAGCTGATCACCTGGGCGCCGACGCGGCTGGAGGCGATCGACAAGCAGGTCGAGGCGCTCGACAGCTTCGAGATCGAGGGGCCGGGCCACAATATCGATTTCCTGTCGGCCATCATGCAGCATGACCGGTTCCGCTCGGGCAACATCACGACGGGCTTCATTGCGGAGGAATATCCCGAAGGCTTCCACGGCGCTCCCGCATCGCCCGAACTGCTGCGCGCTCTGGCCGGCATCGCCGCCTTCGCCGCGACCGCAGAGGCCGACCGCGCGCGGCGGGTCGACGGACAACTCGGCAAGCGACTGCGTCCGCCCGCTGACTGGCATGTGAAGATCGGCGAAACCGAGCATGACGTGTCGATCAGCACCGACGGCTTCGTCATCGACGGCGAAGACCTCGACCTCGCGCTCGAATATACGCCGGGCGACCGGTTGATAGAGGCGGAGTTGGACGGCGCACCGCTGGTCGTGAAGCTGCTGCGAACGCGCTACGGTTTCAAACTGACCGCGCGCGGCGCCGCACATGACGTCCGCGTCCTCCCGGCGCATGTCGCGCCGCTCGCGCAGCACATGATCGAGAAGATCCCGCCGGACCTGTCGAAGTTCCTGCTCTCTCCGATGCCGGGCCTGCTGGTCGCGCTCAACGTGGGCGCAGGGGACAAGGTCGAAGCCGGACAGCCGCTCGCTGTCGTCGAAGCGATGAAGATGGAAAACATCCTCCGCGCTGGGAAGACAGGTGTCGTGAAGTCGGTCGAGGCGACCGCGGGGGACAGCCTCGCCGTCGATCAGGTGATTTTGGAACTGGAATAAGCCCGTCATTGCGAGCGCAGCGAAGCAATCCAGCGCACTCACGGTGAGTGGATTGCTTCGCTGCGCTCGCAATGACGAGAGCTACCTCAACCGTTCCGCATGCCAGCGGAGGTGATCGATCATGAACGTCGAGATGAAATAATAGCTGTGGTCATACCCCGGCTGCATCCGCAGGGTCAGGGGAATGCCCGCATCCGCGCACGCACGTTCCAGCAGTTGGGGCCGCAGCTGTTCGGCGAGAAAATTATCCGCCGCCCCTTGGTCGACGAGCAGCCCACTCACCCGCGCACCATCCTCGATTAACGCGACCGCATCATGCCGCCGCCACACCGCGCGGTCGTCACCCAGATATCCGCCGAGCGCCTTTTGCCCCCACGGCACCTGCGACGGCGCGACGATCGGCGCGAAGGCCGATACGCTCCTGAACCGGTCGGGATTGCGCAACGCGATGGTCAGCGCGCCATGCCCGCCCATCGAGTGGCCGGTGATCCCCTGCGCGCACATGTCGACCGGGAAGTTCGCCGCGACCAGCGCGGGCAGTTCGTCCTCGACATACGACCGCATCCTGAAATGCGGCGCCCAAGGCGCTTCGGTCGCATCGACATAGAACCCTGCGCCCTGTCCCATGTCGTACGCATCGTCGTTCGCGACCCCCTCGCCCCGCGGCGACGTGTCCGGCGCGACGAAGATCAGGCCGAGTTCGGCGCATGCCGCGCGAAACTCGCCCTTTTCGGTCACGTTCGCATGGGTGCAGGTCAGGCCCGACAGGTACCAGACGACCGGCAATTTCGCGCCCGCCGCATGGTCCGGCACGAACACGGAGAACACCATGTCCGTGCCCGTCACGCCGGATGCGTGACGATATACGCCCTGCGTTCCGCCATGACTTCGAACGGTGGAAACCGTCTCCAGGATCATGCAGGCATGCGGTGGAGCGCGCACAGCTTGTTGCCGTCGGGGTCGCGCAGATAGGCGAGGTAAAGGCTGCCCATCGCGCCCGTGCGGACGCCCGGCGCATCCTCGATCGCGGTTCCGCCATTGGCGACGCCCGCCGCGTGCCAGGCATCCGCCTGTTCCGGCGTCATCTTGAGGCCGACGGTGCAGCCATTGCCCGAAGTGGCGGATGCGCCGTCGATCGGCTTGGTCACCATGAAGACGCCGCCATCATGCATGTAGATCAGGCGCCCCTTGTCGTCGGTACGGCCTTCCTTGCCGCCCATTGCGGCGAAGGTGGCGTCGTAGAACTTCTTCGACCGGGCGATGTCATTGCTGCCGACCATCATGTGACTGAACATTGGCTCTCTCCTGCTATTTCTCAGTAGACCACGACGCTGCGGATGCTCTCGCCCGCATGCATCAGGTCGAATCCCTTGTTGATTTCATCGAGTGACAGGACATGGGTGATCATCGGGTCGATCTCGATCTTGCNNTACCAGTCGACGATCTTCGGCACATCGGTACGGCCCTTCGCCCCGCCGAATGCTGTGCCGCGCCAGTTGCGGCCGGTGACCAGCTGGAAGGGGCGCGTCGCAATTTCCTTGCCCGCCTCGGCCACGCCGATGATGATGCTGGTGCCCCAGCCGCGGTGGCAGGCCTCGAGCGCGGTGCGCATCACTTCGGTATTGCCGGTCGCGTCGAACGTATAGTCGGCGCCGCCGTCGGTGAGTTCGAGGACCTTGGCGACAGTCTCCTCGCGCGACAGGCCCTTTGAGTTCAAGAAGTCGGTCATGCCGAAGCGGCGTCCCCATTCCTCGCGCGCAGGATTGATGTCGACCCCGATGATCTTGCCTGCGCCCGCCA
>DDFE01000022.1:3533-4248 GCA_002336985.1 Sphingomonadales bacterium UBA1936 | reverse complement strand
CCGCGTGATCGCCACCGAGGAGCAATGGCAATGCGTCGCGGGCTGCGGCGTCCGACACGGCGGCGAGGATCAATGCGTCGTCGGCAGCGGTTCTCTCGCGATGGTCCGCAAGCGGAAGGTCGCCAATGTCGGTTATGCGAAAATCGATGCCTGTTTCGAGCCCGGACTCGGCGGCGTCATTGCCATGGTCGCTCGCGAGGGCCGCGCGGATTACGGCTGGGGCCGATGCGGCACCCCGAAGATAGGACGAATGGCAGTCGGACGGTGCGCCGATCAGGCATATCTCCGGCGTCAAGCGCGCGCCTGCCACAGCCATGCGGCCGCCGGAAAACCGACCTCCCCATTTCTGGCATGACTGGAAAGGACTTCGGCGAAACGGACCTTGAAGGCCGCCCGTTCCTCATCGGAAAGCGCGGCGATCAGCGGAGCGGCGGGTCCGATCCGCGAGAACAGGGATATGGCGTCCTCGACCGGATCGTCTCCTGCGCCGGCAACGTAGCGATAATCCACTTCGGTCGGTTCGACATCGCGCCAGCCAGCAGCCTCGAGAATGGCGGCGACGCGAGCGGGATCGGCGAAGGCGAATGGTCCCGGTGCATGCGGATCCGATGGCGGCGGCGGAGTCGGCAGCAGGCTCAGGGCGATGCTAGACCAGGGATTGAGGGCGCGGTCGCGGAAACAGCTGAAGACCAGCGGTGCACCGGGTGCCATCAGT
>DDFE01000022.1:0-3505 GCA_002336985.1 Sphingomonadales bacterium UBA1936 | reverse complement strand
CCCGCGACGAAGCGGCAGTTGAACCGGCCTTCGGCGCGGCTCTGCGCCACGGCGACGAGGTCTTCGGAAAGGTCGAGACCAGTCACATCGATGTCCGGACGTGCATCGGCGAGCGCGAGTGCCGTTTCTCCGGCACCGCATCCGATGTCGAGTGCGCGCATCTGGCGGTCCGATCCGACAGGGAACTGCGCGACAGCGGTTGCAACCAGCCGTTCGGTCAACGGTGCGAAGGTGCGGTCGGTGCGTTCCCACTGGGTCGCCCAGCTCTGTCCGACGCGCCCGCTCCAGTCCTCGCCCGCCATGGTCATCGGCCGCCTCCACTGATTTCGGGCCAGCCTAGCAGATTTGGCGAACTGGCATAGCGCATCAGAGGCGCTATGCCGGTCCGGAGATCACTCGTCGTCTTCGGGCGACGGGCCGACCATCAGTGCGTCGGCAACATCGTCGGTCTTGCCGCGGATCGCCGCTTCCAGGCGGTCTGCGACCTCCGGGTTTTCGGTCAGGTAAGTCTTCGAATTCTCTCGACCCTGGCCGATGCGGATCGAGTCATAACTGAACCAGGCGCCCGATTTTTCGACGATCCCGGCCTTCACGCCCAGGTCGAGAATCTCGCCGACCTTGGAAATGCCCTGGCCGTACATGATGTCGAATTCGACCTGCTTGAACGGCGGCGATACCTTGTTCTTCACGACCTTCACGCGGGTCGTGTTGCCGACGATGTCCTCGCGATCCTTGATCTGGCCGGTACGGCGAATGTCGAGACGGACGGACGCATAAAACTTCAGCGCGTTGCCGCCGGTCGTCGTTTCGGGCGAACCATACATCACGCCGATCTTCATGCGGATCTGGTTGATGAAAATAACGGTGCAGCGCGAACGGCTGATCGAGCCGGTGATCTTGCGCAGTGCCTGGCTCATAAGGCGGGCCTGCAAGCCCACATGGCTGTCGCCCATCTCGCCCTCGATCTCGGCCCGCGGCACGAGTGCCGCCACCGAGTCTATGACCAGCACGTCGATCGCGTTCGAGCGGACCAGCGTGTCGGCGATCTCGAGTGCCTGTTCGCCGGTGTCGGGCTGCGAAACGATCAGTTCGTCGATGTCGACGCCCAGCTTCTTGGCATAGACGGGGTCGAGCGCATGTTCGGCGTCGATGAACGCCGCCGTGCCACCCGTCTTCTGCGCCTCGGCAATCGCATGCAGCGCGAGTGTCGTCTTGCCCGACGATTCGGGGCCGAAAATCTCGATGATGCGTCCGCGCGGCAGGCCGCCGATGCCGAGCGCGATGTCGAGCCCGAGCGAGCCGGTCGACACCGCTTCGATCTGCATCGCTTCGCGCGAACCCAGCTTCATTGCCGAGCCCTTGCCGAACGCACGGTCGATCTGCGCGAGCGCTGCTTCCAATGCGCGCTGCCGGTCCGCGTTCGCCGTATTCACTGCCATATCCCCGCCGATCACCTTGAGTTGAGCTGCCACTGACCGATCCTCCTAGCCCCGCGGCGCATCACGTCAACGCGCCTCATTCCGGAGATCGTGTATTCTATTTGTTCCGATAGAACAAGAGTGGAACAGACTATTTTGCAGCGAGTGCAGCTTGCACCGCCTCGGCAAGCGCCTTTACCGAAAAAGGCTTTGGAATGAACCCCATGCGCGGCAAGTCGATAGTCTTGCGCAGCTGTTCCTCGGCATAGCCGGACATGAACAGGATCGGGAGATCAGGGAATTTCGCCCGCGCCGTACGGCCCAGCGTCGGCCCATCCATCGTCGGCATGACGACGTCGGAAACGAGCAGGTCGATATGCGTGCCGCCGTCGAGCACCGCCATCGCCTCCTCACCCTGCGTCGCGGTCAGCACGGTATAGCCGTGGCGCACCAGCGCGCGTTCGGCGACGGCGCGAACCATGTCCTCGTCCTCGACCAGCAGGATCGTCCCCGCGCCCCAGAGCTCCGCGGGCTTTTCGCGCGGCTTGGGCACTTCGGGTGCCGCCTGGACCTCTTCGTGGACGGGGAAGTAGATCGAGAAGATCGTCCCCTTCCCCACTTCCGAATCGGCGAAGATGAACCCGCCGGACTGCTTGACGATTCCATAGACGGTCGAAAGGCCGAGCCCGGTGCCCTTGCCGACATCCTTGGTCGTGTAGAACGGCTCGAAAATCTTCGACAGGTTTTCAGGCGCGATGCCGACGCCGGTGTCGGCGACGCTGAGCGCGGTATAATCGGCGACCGGCAGGAATTCTGTGCCCCGCTTGCGCACTTCGGCGGCGCTGACCTTGTAGGTCCTGAGTGTCACCTGTCCCGCGCCGTCACCGCGCGCCTGAATGGCATCCCGGGCATTGACCACGAGATTGACGATGACCTGTTCGACCTGCCCCGGGTCGGCGCGCACGGCACCCAAGGCGCGGCCATGGCTGATGACCAGGTCGACGGTTTCGCCCAACAGGCGTTGGAGCAGGTTCGACACTTCCGAGACGATGTCGGGTAGTTGCAGCACCTGCGGCCGCAGCGTCTGTTGCCGCGAGAAAGCGAGCAGCTGGCGGGTCAGGCTGGCGGCGCGGTTCGAATTGTTCCGGATCTGCTGAATGTCGTCATAGTCGCTGTCACCCGGCGAATGGCGCATCAGCATCAGGTCGCAATGGCCAAGGATCGCAGTCAGGATATTGTTGAAATCGTGCGCGACGCCGCCTGCGAGCTGGCCGACCGCCTGCATCTTGGTTGCCTGCGCAACCTGGCGCTGCAGCTTCGATTCCTCGCTGTTGTCCTTGAGGCTGAGCAGGACCGCCGCTTCGCCCAGGCCCCGCGCACCGGCGATCGTCATTGCGACAGGCTCGTCGGGCCGCCCCTTCAGGCGAACGGCGATGTCGCCCGAGGCGGATTGGCCGCTGGCGAAACGCCGCACGGCTTCGGCCACCGCGGCCTTGTCCTCGCGGATCACCAGGTCGCCCGGATAGATGGGCGTCGAATCCGGTCCCACGCCGCCTGCGCGCGAAAACGCCTCGTTCATATAGAGGAACCGTCCGTCGCGATCCGCAAGTGCGAGGCCGAGCGGCAGCATCGACAGCAGCATCTGTAACGGCACATCGGTCGCGGCCCCCGTCCCGCCTTCGTCATCGAGCAGGATGATGATCCGGTCGGTGTCCTCGCGGCTTTCGTCGAGCGGGATCTGCAGCAACCGGATNNTGTAACAGGGTGACGAATTCCCGGCCGACGATCGGCGCCTCGGCACGGCCGGTCGAGCGCAATATGAAGACGCGGTTCGCGGCGCGGATGCGCCCCTCGCCGCCGATCAGGACGGCCATGATTCCGGCGGCACCCAGCCGCTCGCCCCATTCGCCCCCCATCAACGCAGGGAGTGCGAGCGCCGGGTTGCCGCCTGCGATCTCGCTGAACCGCCAGATCAGGCAATCGTCGGTCTGGCCGCCGCGCAGGAGTTCGAGGTCGACATTGCGTTTCGCCGCGCGGACCGATCGCATCGCGCGCCCGTCACGCCACGCCGCCCGGCCTGCGCCGAC
>DDFE01000078.1:6801-7355 GCA_002336985.1 Sphingomonadales bacterium UBA1936 | reverse complement strand
AGTTCCAGGCGTTCGTCCGCGACGTCACCGCGCTCGCGCTGTCAACCGACGCGAATGACATCGAGGCGCTCGGTGCTGCCCCGATGGACGGTGGGACCGTGCAGGACAAGCTGACCGCCAACATCGCAACGATCGGCGAGAACCAGTCGCTGCGCCGCGTGACCACGCTCAGCGTCAACGAAGGCGCCGTCGTCAGCTACGTCCATAATGCCGCGGCACCCGGCATGGGCAAGATCGGCGTGCTGGTCGCGCTCGAAGGCAATGCCGACAACGCCGCCATTCAGGACCTCGGCAAGCAGCTCGCGATGCACATCGCCGCCGCCAGCCCGCAGGCCCTGCATGCGGAAGGCCTGGACGAAGCGCTGGTGTCGCGTGAACGCGCCATCGCGATGGAAAAGGCATCCGAGAGCGGCAAGCCCGCCGAAATCGTTGCCAAGATGGTCGACGGCGCGATCGCGAAGTTCCGCAAGGAAAACGCGTTGCTCAGCCAGATCTTCGTGATGGATAACAAGACCAGCATCGCCGACGTCGTCGCACAGGCTGCCAAGGCCGCG
>DDFE01000078.1:5403-6793 GCA_002336985.1 Sphingomonadales bacterium UBA1936 | reverse complement strand
GAAAGCGCCATCTCCGCACGCGCGGGGGTGGCGCTTTCGCTATGTGGTAACCAAGGCTTCACATCGCGTGCCGGCCCGCCTATCAATCGCGCCGCTCATCCAGAAAGCGCCTGAAACAGCATGACCCGACCGACCTACAAACGCATCCTCCTGAAACTGTCGGGAGAAGTGTTGATGGGACCGGGGGGGCTGAGCATCGACCCCGAGGTTACGGCGCGCGTTGCGGGCGAAATTGCCAACGCGAAATCGATGGGGTTCGAACTGTGCGTCGTCGTCGGCGGCGGTAATATCTTTCGCGGCCTGGCAGCAGCAGCCAAGGGCTTCGAGCGGGCGACCGCCGACTATATGGGCATGCTGGCCACGGTGATGAACGCGCTTGCCGTGCAGAACGCGCTTGAGGCGATCGGCGTCGATACGCGCGTGCAGTCGGCAATCCCGATGTCCAGCGTGTGCGAACCCTATATCCGTCGCCGCGCGGAGCGGCACCTGGAGAAAGGGCGGATCGTGATCTTCGCCGCCGGTGTCGGCAGCCCGTTCTTCACGACCGATACCGGCGCTGCGCTTCGCGCTGCCGAGATGAAGTGCGATGCGCTGTTCAAGGGCACGTCGGTCGACGGTGTCTATGACGCCGACCCGAAGCAGGTCGCGACTGCGAAGCGTTATGACACTGTCACTTACGACCGTGTCCTCGCAGATAATCTGAAGGTGATGGACGCGTCCGCAGTGGCGCTGTGCCGCGACAACAATATTCCGATCGTCGTGTTCAACATCCGCGAGCAGGGCAATCTTGCCCGGGTCCTCGGCGGAGAGGGCGTGGCGACGGTCGTTAAACGAGAGGATTGATCATGGCAGCCTATAACAAGTCCGATCTTGAGCGCCGGATGAATGGAGCAGTGGAATCGCTGAAGAGCGATCTTTCCGGTCTGCGTACCGGCCGTGCTTCGGTGAACCTGCTCGATCCGATCCAGGTCGAGGTCTACGGCGCCAACATGCCGCTCAACCAGGTCGCGACCGTGTCTGCACCCGAACCGCGCCTGCTGTCGGTGCAGGTATGGGACAAGTCGAACGTCGGCCCCGTCGACAAGGCGATCCGGTCGGCTGGCCTCGGTATCAACCCGATCGTCGACGGCCAGAACATCCGTCTGCCGATCCCCGATCTGACCGAGGAACGCCGCAAGGAATTGGCAAAGCTAGCCGGGCAATATGCCGAAAAGGCGCGCATCGCCGTTCGTAACGTCCGCCGTGACGGCATGGATGCCCTGAAGCTCGACGAAAAGAAGGGCGAGATCGGCGAGGACGACCGCAAGCGGTCCGAAACCGAAGTCCAGAAGATGACCGACGCAACCATTGCCGATGTCGATGCAACGGCGGGCGCGAAGGAAAAGGAAAT
>DDFE01000078.1:3939-5366 GCA_002336985.1 Sphingomonadales bacterium UBA1936 | reverse complement strand
TCGGCATCGAGGTGATGACGCTGTACGCGTTTTCGTCGGAGAACTGGCGGCGTCCCGCCGAGGAAGTCAGCGACCTGATGGGGTTGCTGAAACACTTCATCAAATCGGACCTCGACGAACTGGCGTCGGAAAATGCGCGCCTGCACGTCATCGGCGATTATCGCGCGTTCTCGCCCGATCTGGTCGCGCAGATCGACGGTGCCATCGCGCGAACGGCGTCGAACACCGGCCAGACCCTCGTCGTCGGGCTCAACTATGGCGCGCAGGACGAACTGGTTCGCGCGATGCGTAAGCTTGCGGGCAGGGATCCCGCCGAGATCACGGCCGCCGCCGTCGAAGCGGCGCTGGACACCGGCGACCTGCCGCCCGTCGACCTGCTGATCCGTACCTCNNNGACACGCTGTGGCCGGACTTCGGCGAGGCCGACCTGAAGGCGGCTGTCGATGCCTATGGCCGCCGCAACCGCCGATTCGGCGGTCTTTAGAGTCCCCGATGAGCGAACTCGCCAAGCGCAGTCTGTCCGGCATCGTCCTTGCCGCCGCGTTGCTCGGCATATTGTGGATCGGCGGCTGGGCGTTCGCGGCGCTGCTGGTCGTCGCATCGCTGATCCTCGCGCGTGAATACGTCTTGCTCATCTGGAAGGGCTGGCCGTCGATGCCGGCGCGGATCGCCTGGATCGTCTTCGGGCTGGGTTATATCGCGCTGGCGCTGTGGGGCCTGTGGTTTGCGCGAGAGCAAGGCTTCTTCGCTGCCCTGCTGCTGTTCCTGGCCGTGTGGGCGACCGACATTGGCGCCTATGCTTTCGGGCGCACGTTCGGCGGCCCGAAAATCGCGCCGCGGATCAGCCCGAGCAAGACCTGGGCAGGGCTGATCGGCGCGATCGCTGCGACGGTGCTGGTCGTGTTCGCTGCGGTGTCGCTGGATGCGAAGATCAATGCGGGCGTCGATTCCTATCCCTGGGACTGGGGCCTCTACATCTGCCTCTGGGCGGCGCTGGCGTGCGCGGTCCTCGCTGTCCTCGCACAAACGGGCGATTTCTTCGAAAGCTGGCTGAAACGCCGGGCCGGGGTCAAGGATTCGGACAACCTCATTCCCGGCCATGGTGGATTGTTCGACCGGGTAGACGGACTTCTGCCCATCGCCGCCATCTTCCCCATCCTGGCGCAGATCGCCTTTCCGACATGACGCCGCGCAGCGTCACTATCCTGGGAGCGACGGGATCGGTCGGATCGTCTACGCTCGATCTCATCCGGCGCGAACCCGAGAAATATCGTGTGGTCGCCCTGACTGCGCAGCGTGACGTTGCGGGACTGGCACAAGCTGCGCGCGATAATCGTGCGGAACTGGCCGTAATCGGCGATGCGAGCCTGTACGGCGACCTGAAAGAAGCGTTGCGCGACACCAATGTGGAAGTCGCTGCGGGCGCG
>DDFE01000078.1:0-3889 GCA_002336985.1 Sphingomonadales bacterium UBA1936 | reverse complement strand
CGCGACGAGATGCGGGGCGTTACGCCCGAAGTCGCAGTCAAGCATCCGAACTGGTCGATGGGTGCCAAGATCTCGGTCGATTCCGCGACGCTGATGAACAAGGGCCTCGAACTCATCGAAGCGAAGCACCTGTTCGCGTGCCGTCCCGACGAACTGGCCGTCGTGGTGCATCCTCAGTCGGTCATCCACTCGATGGTCGATTTCGTCGACGGGTCGACGATCGCGCAGCTCGGATCACCTGATATGCGAGTGCCGATCGCCTCGACGCTCGCCTGGCCCGACCGGATGGAAACGCCGTGCACGCCGCTCGACCTGGCGAGCGTCGGCAGGCTGGATTTCGAAGCGCCTGATCTCGACCGGTTTCCGGCGCTCGGGCTTGCGATGCAGGCGCTGGCGGCCGGTGGCGCACGCCCAGCGGTGCTGAACGCTGCCAACGAGATCGCCGTCGAGGCCTTCCTTGGTGGCCGCATCGGCTTCCTCGACATCGCGCATATTGTCGCCACAGTCCTCGACCACTACGATCCGCAATCGCCAACGGACGTCGAAGGCGTCCTCGCGGTCGACGGCGAAGCGCGCCGCACCGCCTCACACATCATGGAGAAGGTCGCCGCGTGATCCAGTTTCCGAACTTTTTCTGGATGATCGTTTTCTTCATCCTCGCGGTCTTTCCTCTGGTCGTGCTTCATGAGCTCGGCCATTACTGGGTCGGGCGGCTGTTCGGCATCAAGGCCGAGGTTTTCTCTATCGGCTTCGGCAAGCGCATCACGGGCTGGACCGACAAGCGCGGCACACGCTGGCAGATCAGCTGGATCCCGCTGGGCGGGTACGTGCGCTTTGCGGGTGACATGAGCCCCGCGGGTCAGTCGGATCCCGAATGGCTGAACCTGCCCGCCGAAGAGCGCAACAAGACCTTCCAGTCGAAGTCGCTTTGGAAACGCGCGCTGGTCGTGTTGGCGGGTCCGGTAGCGAACTTCCTGTTCGCGATCATCGCGCTCGCGGGGCTGTTTGCGGTCTATGGCGAACCCCGGATCGCGCCGCAGGTGGGAACGTTCACCGCGACTTCGGCGGCGAAAGCCGCCGGTATGCAGGTCGGCGATCGCATCGTTTCGATCGAAGGCGAAGCCATCGAGCGCTTCGAAGACATCGGCATCATCGTCCAGACCCGCGCCGGGCGACCGACGATGTTCGTGGTCGAGCGTAATGGGAAGCGCGAGGTTCTTACGGTCACACCCCGTCTCGAATCTGCCGAGGACATGACCGGAACCAAGGTGATGACGGGCCGCATCGGCATTACGCCGATGGCCGTCGAGCGGGTTCGCCTGTCGGCGCTCGAACTGCCCGCCGCGTCGGTGCGTTTCACGGTTCAGTCTGTACAGACCATGACGCGCGCGCTCGGCCAGATCGTCATCGGCGACCGGTCGGTCAAGGAACTCGGCGGACCTGTGAAGATGGCGGCGACATCCGAAAAGGTCGCGGCGCTCGGTTTCGTCAGCTTCCTGTTTTTCATGGCGATGGTCTCGATAAATCTGGGGTTCATCAACCTGCTGCCAATTCCCACGCTCGATGGCGGACATCTCGCATTTTACGCGGTGGAGGCGGTTCAGAGAAAGCCCGTGGGACCCATGGCGCAGGAATGGGCATACCGGTCGGGCTTGTTCGTCCTGCTGGCCTTCATGCTCTTCGTGACGATCAACGACTTGGCCGGTCTCGGTCTCTTCGGACGTCTCGCGGGTTGATTGACGGGCGGGCATCGGGCAGGGCGGCGCGTCGTAAAATGCAAGTGGCGGGATTTCAGTGAAAGCATATCGAATGGGTTCCAATGGTCGCCGCTTGTTGCCGGTCTTGCTGGTCGGCACGATGCTCGGCGGGGTTCCCGCAATTGCCGTGGCCCAGCGTCCCGCGCCTGCCGCTCCTGCGACGCCCGTCGACCTGACGACCGCACCGACGCCACCGGCAGCGCCTGCCACGGATGGCGGCACGATAACGTCGATCCAGGTGGTCGGTTCGCAGCGTATCGAGCCGGAAACCGTCCGCTCCTACCTCAAGCTGCGTCCGGGCGGCGCCTACACGCGCGAATCGCTCGACGAGGCGATCCGTGATCTGTTCGCGACGGAACTCTTCGCCGACGCGCAGATCCGTGACGACAACGGCGCCCTGACCATCCTCGTCCGCGAGAATCCGGTCATCAACCGCATCGTGTTCGAGGGCAACAAGCGCATCAAGGAAGACAAGCTTTCCAAGGAACTGAAGCTTGCGCCGCGCCAGATCTTCACCCGGTCGAAGGTTCGCGCCGACATCGGTCGCATCGTCGAACTCTATCGCCGCCAGGGCCGTTTCGCCGCGACGGTCGAGCCCAAGATGGTGTCGCTCGACCAGAACCGCGTCGATATCGTCTATGAAATCAGCGAGGGTCCCAAGTCGAAGGTCCGCCGGATCAACATCATCGGCAACGAGGTGTTCGCCGACGGCAAGCTGAAGGGCGAGATGGCGACGAAGGAAGCGTCGATCACGCGCATCTTCTCGTCACGTGATACCTATGACGCGGACCGGCTCGCCTATGACCAGGGCAAGCTGCGTCAATTCTACCTGACCAACGGCTATGCCGATTTCCGCGTCATCTCGGCGGTGGCCGAACTGACGCCCGACAAGCGCGACTTCATCCTGACGTACGTCGTCGAGGAAGGGAAACGCTACAAATTCGGCGATGTGACCGCGGAAAGCGAAATCCGCGACTTCAAGCCGGACATGATCAAGACGCAGATCCCGATGAAGACCGGCGACTGGTATAACGCCAAGCAGGTCGAGGATACGGTCGAGAACATCACCAAGACCGCGGGCCTCTTCGGCTACGCGTTCGCCAACGTCGATCCGGTGTTCAACCGCAACGCCGAAGAGCGGACGATGAACATCACGTTCCGCGTCGGTGAAACCCCGCGTGTTTATGTCGAGGCGGTCAACGTCAACGGCAACACGCTGACCGTGGACAAGGTCGTCCGCCGCGAATTCCGCCTGGCGGAAGGGGACGCGTTCAACGCCTTCTCGGTCAAGCGCTCCGAAGACCGCATCAAGTCGCTGGGCTTCTTCCAGGAAAAATTCGAAGTCACGCAGCGCCAGGGCTCGGCACCCGACCGGATCGTCCTGGAAGCGAACGTCGAGGAAAAGTCGACCGGCGAACTTCAGCTCTCGGCCGGTTTCTCGAGCATCGAACAGTTCATCGTCAACGCGTCGATCCGTCAGCGCAACTTCCGCGGCAAAGGCCAGGAACTGCGCGCGTCGGTCAATTATTCGACCTATTCGAAATCGGTCGAGCTGGGCTTCACCGAGCCGTACCTGTTCGACCGCAATATCGCGCTGGGCGGCGACGTGTTCCGCCGCGACTACAACTCGTTCAACTACATCGGCGACACGCGCAACACGACTTACCAACAGCTCACGACCGGTTTCCAGCTGCGTGCCGGCCTGCCGCTTACCGAATACTGGTCGATGGCCGTCCGTTACGGCCTGAGCTTCGACAATGTCACGCTCGACCAGAACACCTATTACTTCAACGGCCAGTGCGACCCGCTGCTCGCGGGACGTTACCTGTGCGATTCGCTGGGCGACCGCATGGTTTCTTCAGCGGGCTACAGCATCGTCTATGACAATCTGAACAACCGTATCCGCCCGAGCCGCGGTGAACGCTTCGTGTTCAGCCAGGATATCGCGGGCCTCGGCGGCGACGTGAAATACCTGAAGCAGACCTTCAGCGCGGCGAAATACTGGCCGGTGCTGAGCGGGTTCATCTTCTCGGTCAGTGCCGAGGCGGGGTCGCTCATCCCGCTCGGCGGCGCAACGGGGCCGGGCATCGACAAGGTTCGACTGACTGACCGCTTCTTCCTGGGCGAACCGC
>DDFE01000161.1:9043-11703 GCA_002336985.1 Sphingomonadales bacterium UBA1936 | reverse complement strand
CTGTAGAAGCCGACACACGCAATCTCGTTCGCACCGCCCAGATTGCGAGCGGCGGAGAGCCGCGGCTTCCCAACTGGCCGACAACGGGAACGCAAGGCGTTACGGTCAATGTCACCTGCACGACCACGGCGGGCAGCGAGACCATGACCGGCATCTACAATGGCATGGCCAACGGCGCGCGCGTCGTCACCGTTACCGCGACCGTGCCTTACAAATCGCTCTTAACTTCGATCGGTTTCAGCACGGTCAGCCTCAACTTGTCGGCGACCTCGCAGGCGGCGGTGGCAGGCATATGAGCGCGCTCCTCACTCGCTTGTGGCATTCGCGCAACGGCGGTCCCGCCGCCGAATTCACGCTGATCCTGCCGGTCCTGACCCTGTTCCTGCTCGGGATGATCGACGTCGGCCGCCTGATGTGGACGTGGAACCAGGCGGAAAAAGCGACGCAGGCCGGCGCCCGCTGGGCCGTCGTTACCAATCTGGTGGCGCCAGGCATCGGAACATTCGATTTCGTCGGCCAGAGCGGCATGACCCAGGGCGATATCGTCCCGGCAAGCGCCTATGGAATCGTCGACTGTACCCAGCCGGCGTCGACTGTAACTTGTTCGTGCCGCAGCGGATCCACCTGCCCGGGCGGAATGAGTCTTACGCCGGGCACGACGGGGGCTGCAGCCTTTGCCGCCATCTATCAGCGCATGCGGACGATCATGCCGCAACTGACCACGGCAAACGTCAAGGTTTCCTACGTCCCTTCGGGCCTTGGATTTGCAGGGGATCCGAGCGGCAGCAATGTTGCCCCGATCGTGACCGTCCAAATACAGAACGCGACGTTCACGCCGCTGGTTCTGACGCTGTTCCGGACGTCGTTCGCATTGCCCAATTTCACATCTTCACTCACTCTCGAGGACGGGGCGGGCACCTATGCCAATTGATCGGTCCGGATATATGTCATGATAAGGGAACCCGAATTGCCGAACCGCCGCTGGGCCGTGCCGGGAGCACATGGCGACGTCCATATCGTCCTGTCCGAACGTGAACTCGGTGCGGCGGGTGTCATCGGCGGCGACGTGGCCGGTTACGGGCTTTTGATGCATGTCGTCGAACCCGGCGACGAGATTCCGGCGGACGCGACTTCGGGCGCACAGGCGATGGTGGTCGAGGTTCAGCCCGACAACGATGTGTCGCTCCGCCGGTTGCTGAAACTGCGTTCCGAACATCCGCGCATCCGCACCATTGCAGCCGTACGCGACGCAACGGTCCCGGTCCTGCGTGCCCTGCTGCATTCCGGGATCAGCGACGTCATCAGCCTGCCCCTGGCGCGTGAGGAACTCGAAGCCGCGCTTCTGAAAGTGCGTTCGGAAATCGAGGCCGACGACGCGGCCGGTCACGGGCTGGGCAAGGTCATCTCGGTTATCCGTAGCGTCGGTGGCGTCGGCGCGACTACGGTCGCCACGCAGGCAGCGGTCTTGCAGGTCGCGCGCGATGCCGCGGCCGGACGCGAGACTTGCCTGATCGATCTCGACCTGCAGTTCGGCAATGCCGCGACTTATCTGGGCCTCCAGCCGAAGGTGACGGTCGGCGACCTGATCGATGCCGGGCCGCGCGTAGATGCGACGATGCTGCGCGCTGCGGCGGCGAAGACCGCGGATGGCCTTCACGTCATTGCGGCGCCGCCCGACATCGTCCCGCTGGAAGCTGTCAGCACCGACCAGATGCTGGCGATCATCGACATCGCGACGCGCGAGTTCGGCACGGTCTTCCTCGATTACCCGGGAAGCTGGACCAACTGGTCGCTGTCGCAGGTCGGCCGGTCCGACCTCGTCGTGCTCGTCATCGAACTGACCGTCGCCAGCCTGCGCCAGGCGCGCCGGCAACTGACTCTCCTGTCGCAACAGGGTTTCGAAGACCTGCCCATCCTGGTGGTCGCGAACCGGACCGAACGAAAGCTGTTCCGGTCGATCAACCTGCGCGATGCGGAAGAGGCGCTGAACCGGCCGGTGACCTATGGCATCGCCAATGATTTTCCGCTTGTTCGCATGGCACTGGAACAGGGCGTGCCGCTCGGCGATATCAAATCCGGCAATCGTGTCGGCAAGGACATTCTGGCGCTGCTTGGCGGCTGTGACGAACTGCTGGATCGCGCGACATGAGCAGCTGGCAGATCAAGAAGTCCCCCGCACTCGCAAACCTCGTGATCAAGCACGAGGACGCGCCCAAGGCAGAGGCGCGGCGCGTGCCTCAGTCGGCGGCGGCAGAACAACGCAAGATGGAGCTCAAGCTCGAAATCCATCGCCAGCTCCTCGACCTCATCAATCTGTCCGCGATCGAAAAAATGTCGCGCGAACAGGTCGAGGCCGAAGTCGGCGAGATCGTGCAGGAACAGTTGGCGCTGCAAAAGCACGCGCTCAACACGGACGAGCGGCGCCAGCTGGTTGCGGACGTCCTTGACGAGCTCCTCGGCCTCGGGCCGCTCGAAGTGCTGCTCAAGGATCCGAGCATCACCGACATCCTGGTGAATGGGCCGAACTGCATCTTCGTCGAGCGCAAGGGCAAGCTCGAGGAAACCAGCGTCCGTTTCAAGGACGACAAGCACCTGCTGCGTATCATCCAGAAGATCGTCGCGGCGGTCGGACGCCGGGTCGACGAGTCGTCGCCCTTCGT
>DDFE01000161.1:0-8945 GCA_002336985.1 Sphingomonadales bacterium UBA1936 | reverse complement strand
GCGAACATCGAGGGCCGTGGCGAAATCGCACAGCGCGACCTCGTCAAGAATGCGCTGCGCATGCGTCCCGACCGGATCATCGTCGGCGAAGTCCGCGCCGGAGAGGCGTTCGACATGCTGCAGGCGATGAAC
Organism: Sphingomonadales bacterium UBA1936; assembly: GCA_002336985.1. Taxonomy (GTDB): domain Bacteria; phylum Pseudomonadota; class Alphaproteobacteria; order Sphingomonadales; family Sphingomonadaceae; genus Sphingomonas_O. The sequence goes on along the minus strand of DDFE01000161.1, from coordinate 8,813 downwards.
ACCGGCCACGACGGCTCGATGACCACGGTCCATGCCAATACGGCGCGCGACGCCCTGTCGCGCGTCGAGCAGATGATCGGCATGAGCGGCATCGACATTTCCGCGCGCTCGGCCCGCGGCCAGATCGCCTCGGCGCTCAACGTCATCGTCCAGATCGGCCGGTTATCGGATGGCCGCCGCCGCCTGCTGAGCCTCAGCGAAATCACCGGCATGGAAGGGGATGTCGTCACCATGCAGGACATTTTCCGGTTCAGGCTTGGTGGCCGCGACGACGAGGGGAACGTTATCGGCCATTTCGAGGCGACGGGCATCCGGCCGAAGTTCATGGGCGAACTGACCGACCGCGGCGTTCATCTCTCGCCCGACCTGTTCCGCCCCGATCTGAAAATCCAGTAGATGTCGCCCGACATTCTTCGCCTGATCGCACTCATCGTCGTCTTCGGCGCGGTGATGCTGGGCGTCGAAAGCGTGATTTCCCTGATCCGCACGAACCGCTGGGTCGGCCGCACGGTCAACAAGCGACTGTCCATGATTGCGAGCGGTATGGATCGCGATCAGGTCGTGACGTCGCTCCGCCGCGATACAGAGCGCGACGCGAATATTCCGGAACCCTTTGCCACGCTATGGCGGTCGATGTCGCGTGTCCTGCACGGTGCGGGACTGAGCATATCGCCGGGCGTGACATTCCTTCTGATGACGGGCGCAACGGTTGCGATCGGTCTCGCGATCACGCTCTTCGCCTATGCGGGCGGCTATGGCCTGCGGTTCGGCATGTTCCTCATGGTGATCGTTCTGGCGGCCGCTGTCGGGTTCGGCATTCCGCTGACCATCCTGTCGCGTATGGCGGATACACGGCGCAAGGCGATCGCCGCACAATTTCCGGTCGCGCTCGACGTGTTCGTTCGCGGTCTCAGGGCCGGTCATCCGGTCGCTTCGGCGCTCGACCTCCTGACCAAGGAAATGAAGGACCCGATCGGCAGCGAGTTCGGACTTGTCGTCGACGAGGTCACTTACGGGGCCGATCTGCGGGAATCGCTTCAGGCCATGGCCGATCGCTGGGGCTTGGCGGACATGAAGATGTTCGTCGTTTGTCTTGCCGTCCAGAATGAAACCGGCGGCAATCTGGCGGAAATTCTGGAAAATCTGGCGGGCGTGATCCGCGAGCGTGCTTCGATGTTCCTGAAAGTACGTGCATTGAGTTCGGAAGGGCGAATGACAGCCGTCATCCTGACCCTCCTACCAGTCCTGTCGTTCGTCGGGCTGTTTGTCGCGAACCCAAGATTCTATCTCGACGTGACGGGCGACAGCGCCTTCGTTCCAGGCTTCGTCAGCTTGATCATTTTGTATTTCATCGGCTTTTTCACGATCCGCCGCATGATCAACCTGGAGGTCTAGACGGTGGATTTGTCCGCCCTTCCCGAATGGACCCGGTTGGTGTTCCTAGCGGGCGTATTCGCGCTGGTCGTCGTCACGGTTCTCGTGGTCAACGCCTTTGCCACGCGGCGCATTGCTTTGCGCGAAAGAATGGAATCGGCTGTCCTCGGAAAGTCTGCTTCCGGCGGTCCCACGTCCTTGCGGGCAGACAGCGGGCCCAGCGGATGGTCTCGCCTGATCGACGCCATCGAGCGGCGCGGCATTTCGCTTGCCGACACCAACAGCGATGCCCTGCGCGGCCGGATGATCGCGGCAGGTTATACCTCGCCCTACGCGCCGCGGTGGTACACGCTGATCCGGCTGGTCATGACGCTCGGCATGCCGGCAATCATGCTTGCTGTAATGCTGTCTTCGGCAAAGCCGCCATCGATCTTCCGGCTCTATCTCATGTCGGCTATCTTGGCGCTTCTGGGACTCTACCTTCCCAACATCTGGATACGCGCGCGGGCCGACAATCGGCGGCGGCAGATCGTCAATGCGTTTCCGGATGCACTCGACCTGATGCTGGTCTGCGTTGAGGCGGGTCTGGGGCTGGAAGCAGCCTTCGACCGTGTGGGGCGAGAGATGATGATATCGCACCCCCTCCTCTCTGAAGTGCTGGGTACGGTCGTCCTCGAACTGCGTGCCGGCAGAAGCCGCGAGGAAGCGCTTCATCGCATGGCGGACCGCGTGCAGATCGACGAAATCCAGTCCTTCGCGACGCTCCTGATCCAGTCGGACAAGCTTGGGTCGAGCATTGGTCAGACGCTGCGTATCTATGCCGCCGAAATGCGCGAAAAGCGCAAACTCCGCGCGGAAGAGAAGGCGCATCGCCTTCCCGTCCTGCTCTCCATTCCCCTTGTTGCCTGCATGCTGCCGGTCATGATCGGCGTGTTGATGCTGCCTGCAGGCATTCGTGTGATGCGTCAGGTATTGCCCATTATGACAGGGACAGCACATTGAAAAACAGACATGTCTTGACGGCAACGGCCATGGGCCTTGCGATCGCCGCTTGTTCGCACACCGCGAAAATTGGCGTCAGGTCCGACGGACAGGACAATGCGCGGGTCGCGGCAAGTTCCCCGCTCGCGCAGGGGCGCGCGCTATACGCGCGGCAGGAGTATGCGCTGGCGATCGAGAAGTTCAACCAGGTCGTGCGCGAGGCGCCTGACAAGCCGGAAGGCTATAACGCTCTTGCGGCGAGCTATGACATGCTCGGCAGGTACGACGTCAGCCGCCGTTATTACGAACTTGCCTTGTCGCACGCGCCGGCAGACGGCCGTATCTACCGCAACATGGCGCGCTCACTGAGGATGCAGGGGCGCGAAGGCGAAGCGCTCGCCGTCCTTGCGGAATGGAATGCCCTGGTGAAGGACGGCGTCGCAGTGGCCGAAGCGGCGCCGCCAGCTGCGGGTACGGTGCAACCCGTCGCTATCGCCTTGTCCGATCCAAAGCCGACAGAAGCGCCCGCCCAGCCGAAGCCATTGCCGGTCGAGGCCAGTTCAGTGGTTGCAGTCGCCGTGCCTGCGGATGTTCCACGGGCGCGGACGTCGGCCACAGTCGACATTCCGGCTGCAGTTCCGGCCGCCGCCGCGGTTCAGATTGCAGCGGCCCCTTCGCCGTCCTACCGGACCGCGACGGCAGCGATCCGCATCATGAACGGTGTAGGTAAGCGCGGTCTTGCCCGTGGCGTGCAGACGTGGCTGGCGCAGTCGGGATGGCCGCAATCGCGGACCGGCGACCTCGATAGCCGCTACAGCCGCTCGTATCTCGTCTTTCCAAAGGCTGCGCAGGCCGACGCCATCAACCTGTCGAAGAGCCTGCCGTTTCCAACTGGCAAGGTCGTCAATGAGCGGGCCAGCCGCATCGTCCTGATCCTGGGCAGGAATGCGGCGGGCGTCGACTTCAGGTCCATGCCCGCCAGACCCGTTGCTGGATGATCGCAACGCTTTCGATCATCGCGCTTGCCCAGGCGTCAACTCCGGCCGTGCCGGGGATCGATGAAGCGGCCGTTCAGCGTGCAATCGAAAACGGGCGGCTGGTGCAGGCCCGCGAAATGATCGCCCAGGCCGCGCGTAGGGGACAGCCGGCGGAGGTGGCGACCGTCTCGCGCCTCGAAGGCGAACTCGCCTTGGAGGAAGGCCGGAACGGCGACGCTTTCCTTGCATTTTCCCGTGCAGCCAGCCGCGCGCCGGGCGATTGCCGTACGAGTGAGGGCTTGGGTGTCGCGGCGCTAAGGCTCGGTCAGGTCAACGCCGCAAAGGCTGCGTTATCCGGCGCCGTCAACCGATGTCCCGACCGGTGGCGGGCGTGGAATGCGCTCGGCGTGGCCCATGACCGCGAGGGGAACTGGACGGCAAGCCGGTCAGCTTATGAACGGGCTGTCGCGTTGAAACCCGACAGCGCCCTCATCGCGAACAATCGCGGCTATTCGCTCATTCTCCAGCGCCGGTTCGACGACGCGATTGCGCTGTTGTCCGAACAGTCACGCCGTTTCCCGGACGACAACCGCATTAAGCTGAACCTCGATCTGGCGCTCGTTTCGGCCGGCAAGCCGCCGGCGCCGCGATCGGCAACCGAAACCGCCGACCAATGGTCGGTCCGGCTCAACAACGCCGGATATGTATCCTACCTGCTCGGCCGGCAGGCTGAAGCGCAGCGGTTCTTCAGCGAAGCCCAGCTGGCGCATTCCACGCCTTTTCCGATCGCGGCGGCGAATGCCGAACTCGCGGCATCACAAGGTAACCAGCCATGATTCTGGCGATCAAGATAGCGTTCATCGTGCTGGTAGTCTTGGCAGCGCTGCAGGACATGCGTGAGTTGCGCATCAGCAACTGGATATCGGCCGCGCTCATCATATTGTTCCCGCTGTGGATCATGGCCACGCGCTTCGAAACCGATATTTGGCAGAACCTCGTACTGTGCGCCGTCACCTTCGCGATCGGCACGGGGTTGTTCGCATTGCGCTGGCTCGGCGGCGGCGATGTAAAGCTTCTGGCGGCGATCGCTCTGTGGTTCGATTTCGGCGCAGCACCTATCCTGCTGTTGTGCATCGCCATGGGCGGAGGGATCCTCGTCCTCCTGCTCGTGCCGCTCCGGCGCCTCGTTTCCAAAGCGGCTTACGAACGCACGAAGTGGAAATTCTTCCAGCCGGGCGGTCCCATCCCCTATGGGCTGGCGATCGCTGTGGGCGCGATCCTGTGCAGCACCTATCCGGGCTTCAATCCGCATATTTCCGTTAGGGTCACCGACCTGACGAAATTACCGATGCCTGGCCGGAAATAGAATCCATCGAGGTCGCTGTGGTCGCGAGCATAGCGACTCTGACAGAGATTCCTGGTGGAGCTGAGCGGGATCGAACCGCTGACCTCGTCATTGCGAACGACGCGCTCTCCCAACTGAGCTACAGCCCCTCACCAGAAGCCCGGTTCATTAGCGCTCGTTATTTGGCCTTGCAACGCCCTCACGCGCCGACGCCATCATGCAGCAACTCGTCGCATTGTGGGAACGCGAAAAGACTTCCTCCGTTGAATCGCGCACGGCGGGCGACGCCCCTGCGCCCGTCAATCGCGAGGAGTGAACAATGGGTTACGACCGCAACGACGATGGTCGCGGCTATGGACGCGGAACCAGCAATCCCACCGGATCACGCTATGGCTATGGACCGGAACCCGATCGAGGCCGGTACGGCCGCGACCGTTTCGACTATGGGCCGAACGATCGCTATCGCTTCAGCGCGCAACGCTCCGATTATCGCGACCGTGACCGTGACGATCATGAGCGCGGCTTCTTCGATCGCGCCGGTGACGAGGTACGGTCGTGGTTCGGCGACGAGGAAGCGGAACGCCGCCGCGAGCATGATGCCATCGAGGACGAGCGCAACTATCGCAATGGCGGAGCCAGCTACGGCACCTATCGTGCGCAGCGCCAGACGCATCACGACCCGAACTATCACGACTGGCGCCAGCGCCAGATCGATGCGCTCGACCGCGACTATGACGAGTACCGCCGCGAGCACCAGTCGAGGTTCGACAACGAGTTCCACGGCTGGCGGTCGCAGCGACAGACGCAACGTTCGACGCTCGACCGGGTCAACGAACACATGGACGTGGTCGGATCGGACGGCGAGCATATCGGGACCGTCGACAAGGTCCGCGGCGACCGCATCATCCTGACACGGAGCGATCCGGAAGCCGGCGGGCATCACCATTCGATCCCGTCGAGCTGGATCGACACGGTCGACGACAAAGTGAAGATCCGCAAGTCGTCGATCGAGGCGAAGTCGGCCTGGCGCGACGAGGAGCGCAATGGTGCGCTGTTCGGCGACCGGACCGATAATGATACGCGGTACGGCAACGGCCCGCGCAATTTGAATCGCGCGTTTTCGGGCACCTATTGACCGCAGCGCATCGTAATCAGGGGCCTGGCTGTTGCCGGGCCCCTTTTTCGTGCAAGGTTGCCCGATAAAACTGAATCGGGAGACGATTGCGATGGCGCGTGCATGGTGTCTGGCGTCGCGGCCGGCGGGAATGCCGACGGCGGCGAACTTCGAGCTGAAAACGATTGCCGACGCGCCGCTGGAGGATGGCGAAATCCGTGTCGCCAATGCTTTCCTGTCGGTGGACCCTTACATGCGTGGACGCATGAACGACGTGAAGAGCTACGTCCCGCCGTTCGCGCTGGGTGAGCCGATGAGCGGCGGTGCCGTCGGGACGGTGACCGAAAGCCGCGCGGACGGCTATGCGGTCGGCGACAAGGTGATGCACATGATGGGCTGGCGAGACGTGTCGGTCGTTCAGACCGTCGGCGGCATGCCGCCCGGCAAGCTGCCTGCGTCCGGCCCGCCCATCGAGATGTTCCTCGGCAACNNNNGTCGGGTCTGCCGTGGTCCAGATCGCCAAGGCAAAGGGCATGACCGTGGTCGGTTCCGCGGGCGGGCCGGAGAAGTGTGCCTGGGTCAAGGACCTCGGCGCCGATGCCTGTATCGATTACAAGGCGGGGCCGGTGCTGCCACAGCTTCAGGAGGTAGCGCCCAAGGGCATCGACGTCTATTTCGACAATGTGGGGGGCGACCATCTCGACGCCGCATTGGCGACGGCCCGGCTGGGCGGACGCTTCGCGATCTGCGGCATGATCGACGGCTACAACAGCAACGAGCCGATGGCGTTGAAATACATCATGCGGATCATCGGCATGCGCCTGCGGATTCAGGGGCTGTTGCTGTCGGACTTCTTTCCGCGGATGCCCGAATTCCTTGCGGATGCGGGTGCGCTGGTCGCCGGCGGCCAGTTCAAGGCGCGCGATACCGTCTATGACGGACTGGACCGCGCACCCGAAGCGTTCCTCGGCCTGTTTACCGGCAAGAATACCGGCAAGATGCTGGTCAGGCTCTAGGCGCTACTTCGCGGTCACGCGCCAGATGCGGTTCCCGACATCGTCGGCAACCAGCAGGTCGCCTTTACTGCGCGTGATAACGCCGACGGGGCGGCCCTGCGCGCGGCCGTCCTTGTCGAGGAAACCGGTCAGCACGTCGCGCATGGCGCCCCCCGGCCCGTTGATAGGAAAGCCGCGATCGCCGAAGGGGACGAAGGTCACCTTGTAGCCGGAGACCGGCTGACGGTTCCAGCTGCCATGCTGGCCGACGAAGGCGCCGTTCTGGAAAGGCCCAAGCGATCCGAATGCGAGGCCCAGCGACGCCGTGTGCGGCCCCAGCGCATAATCGGGGCGCTTGGTATATTGCAGCAGGTCGGGCCGCTCGGGAACGCGCTTGTCCTCGTACCCGCCCCAATAGCTGTAGGGCCAACCGTAGAAGGCGCCGAAATCGACGCGCGTCATGTAATCGGGCGCCAGGTCGCCGCCCAGCATGTCGCGCTCGTTGACGACGGTCCACAGCGCCTGGCTCTTCGGCTCCCACGCCATGCCGACGGGGTTGCGCAGTCCGGTTGCGAAGATGCGGACGCCCTTGGTGCGCAGGTTCAGCTCGAGGATGTTGGCGCGGTAGTCCTCCGCCTCCATCCCGTTTTCGGCGATGTTCGACGACGATCCGACCGAGATGTAGAGGATCTGGTTGTCGGGCGAGGCGACGACGTTCTTTGCCCAGTGATTGCCGCCACCGGGCAGGTCCATGACCTTTTTCGGCTTGGCCGTGATCCGCGTTTCGCCCGCCGTGTATGGGACGACGACCAGCGCGTCGTGGTTGCCAATATACAACTGGTCGCCGACCAGTGCCATGCCGAACGGTGAGGCAAGGCCGGTCAGGAACGGCACTTTCATCTCCGCCACCCCATCGCCATCGGCATCGCGCAGCAAGGTTATGCGGTCCGCGGAGGGCACGCCGGCCCCTGCGCGCTTCATCAACAGGCCCATGATCCAGTCGGCGATCCCCTTGGTCTCGCGCGGAGGGGAATTGGTCTCGGCGACGAGGACATCGCCGTTGGGCAGTTCGTAAAGCCAGCGCGGGTGGTCGAGACCCGCCGCGAACTGGCCGACAGCAAGACCCGCCGCGGGAACCGGCTTTGCGCCATCCGCCCATCCCACGACCGATGCGACCTTTACCGTCGGAATGACTTCGGTGCGCGCGGGCGTGATCTTGGGCTTCGGACCCGAAACGGCCTCGACGCTCAGCTGGGCGGTATCGCCCTTGGTCAGGATGACCCATGCCGCACCGAGTACGACGGCGATGATGACGAACAGGACGAGCAGTTTGCTGCGGAGTTTCATGCCCCGCTATATGGCCGTCACTTGCCCTCGGCGCCAGTGGGCTCGGCGACCGCGGGCGGGTGCAGGCGAACGCGTTTCGCGCGGCGCGTGTCGCCCTCGGTCACTTCGATCCGCCAGCCGCTGGCATGCGTCACGACTTCGCCCGGCTGTGGCACATGGCCCGCCAGTACGAACGCGAGTCCGCCGATGGTGTCGACGTCGCCATCGACTTCGGCGAGCCGCTTATCGACCTCATCGGCGACGTCTTCCAGTTCGGCGCGCGCATCGGCTTCCCACAGGCCGTCGTCCAGCGCGACCAGCATGGGGGCGGCTTCGCTATCGGTTTCGTCCTCGATGTCGCCGACGATCTCCTCGATCAGGTCCTCGATGGTCACGAGCCCCTCGGTCCCCGAATATTCGTCGATGACGATCGCGAGGTGAACCCGCTTCGCCTTCATTTCCTGCAACAGGTCGAGCACGCCCATCGACTGCGGCACGTACAGCGGCTGCCGGATCAGGCCCGCGATATCCTTCGGGAACGGTTTGCCGCGCGCCAGGATAGCAAAGGCGTCCTTGATGTGGACCATGCCGGTGATCTGGTCGAGATTGTCGCGATAAACGGGCAGGCGGCTGTGCGGTGCGTCCGCGATGATCGCGACGAGTTCGACAAAGCTGATCGTCTCGGGAACGGCGACAATATC
>DDFE01000229.1:7042-7192 GCA_002336985.1 Sphingomonadales bacterium UBA1936 | reverse complement strand
GGAAAATCTGATGCTGGATGGCAGGCCGAGGCCGATCAGGCCGCCGCCGGTCGCCGCATAATAGCGCTCGCCCGTCACGTTTTCCGCCGCGACAGCGAACACCATAGGTGTCTTGCCGACCGTACGGCGATACCGCGCGCCGAGGTTGGC
>DDFE01000229.1:6266-6956 GCA_002336985.1 Sphingomonadales bacterium UBA1936 | reverse complement strand
GTAGAGGCTGCGGCCGTCATCCACGAACCGGCCGGCAGTGTTGACGAAAGCGGACTGGCGATCGATCGAGAACCAGGATCCGGTCACCAGTAGCGTTGGCGTTACCTGAAACTTCGCACCGATTTCGCGCTGACGTGTGACGGCCGGACCCAGCACTTCTCCGACATTGATCGCATTGTTGGGCGCGACGCCGCCTTCCTCCAGACCCTCGATATAGGTTGCGTAGAGCGAGAGTTCGGGCACCGGCTTGACGACCACGGCGACCGAGGGCGAGAGCGAATGCAGCGTGTAGTTCGGCCCCATCGGCGCGCTGATCGAGTAACGCGTACCGCGCAGTCCGACGAGGACGTCGATCTGGTTCCGATAACTGACGCGATCGAAAGCGTAGAGGCCGTCATCGACGATACGTGAGGGGTTGGGAACCGTCCGCGCCGGCGCGGCGATCGGCGCTATCTCCGCGGGATTGTAGATATCGATCGGGACATCGACCGTCAGCGGTAGCGGAATTTCGGAAAGCCTATGATTGCTCGTGACGCCGACGGTCACGGTATGAACAAGGCCCATCGCCTCGAACGCGCCCGACAGTTCGATCCGGCCGTTGGCGTTGCGGTGGTGATTTCCGTTCGCCGTGCGGATCTGCTGGATCGCCGCATTTCCGGCGCCGTCGTAATTGCGGATCGTCGTCGCGAC
>DDFE01000229.1:0-6220 GCA_002336985.1 Sphingomonadales bacterium UBA1936 | reverse complement strand
TGGAAATTGCTGGGCTCGGTCACCCGCTTTTCGATGCGCTCGGCAGCGATCTTGAGTGTCAGCGCGGACAGCGGCGACCAGTCCATGGTCGCCGCATAGAGTGCGCGCGCACCCTCCACCTTGGTAACGCCATAGCCGACGCCGGCCTGAACCAGGTTGACCCTGATGCCGAGGTTGTTGCCGAGCGGCTGGCTGACATCGATATGTACACCTGCGCCACCGCCGCTGCCGCCGAACAGCGTTGCTGCGCGGACCGGTGTGCGTGCCGGACGCTTCAGTGTCATGTTGACGACGCCTGCGGGCGTGGAGAACCCGTAATAAAGCGACGCCACACCTTTCAGGACTTCGACCCTGTCCTTGTCTTCCATTGGCTGGTCGATGAGATTGACGACGGGCAGCGAGCCGTCGAGGCGGTAATTGCTGCGGTTTTCCACCGGAATGCCGCGGATCGCGAGGTTGGAATATACCGCGCCATTGGTCGTTGTGTTCGTGACGCCGGCCGTGTTGCGCACCGCGTCCTGGACGCTGCGCGCCTGTTGCGCATCGAGCAACTCGCGCGGGACGACGCCGATGGTCATCGGCGTATCGATCAACCGTGCTCCACGAAACGTCCCGGCCTGCACCAGATTCACGCCGAAGGCACCGCTCCGGTCCGCGGTTACGATGATGTCCTGCAACAACCTGGCCGACGGCTGTTCGGATGACGGCCGCCTTGGCACCTTCGTGACCGGCGAGCGGGGCGGTATGGCGATGATGGCGTAGCCCTCGCCCGAGGGAACTGCCGAGAAGCCGGTGTCCGCCAACAGCGTTCGTAGCGCGACGGCAGATTCCGCCCGCGCGCGAAGGCGAGTCGATTGAGCCCGCCCCAGGCTGCGCTTGCTGAAAAAGACCGGCTGGCCGCTTTGCACCGAAAACTCCCGAAGCGCGTCAGCCAGGGGCTGGGCGCGAATGTCGAAGTCACGAGGAGATGCGGCGGCAGGACAGGCAATCAGCGTCGACACGGCAGCCACCGTCAAGGCAGGCCAGAACCTGTCCACGCTTCGATCATCCTCCCTGCCGGCATCTTCGTGCCGTCTGATCATTAAGAGCCGGGATCGGCGAAACACCCCACCAGAAAAATTACTCGGAGTCGATTATGAGTCTGTCGGGCCCTGTTCCATGCCGAACCTTGCCGAGACGCAGGGTTTCGACGGCCGCGACAAAGCTGTTCATGTCGTCGGTTTTCAGGACGGCGCTGATCCGCCGTCTGGCAACGGCGGCGTCGGCGAAAACGATCTTGCGCGTCGCATAACGATTCAGCGCATCGGCAACCTCGCCCAGCGGCGCTTCATCAAACGTCATCCGCCCTTCCAGCCACGACGTCGCGCGCCGCGCATCGATCTTGTTCAATGTCCATTGGTTCCCGGCGGATACCGACAGCCGGTCGCCCGCGACCATTTCGACGCTGGTGCCGCCGGTCGAACCCAGTGTCGGCGCAACGCGTACCCGCCCTTCGACAAGGACGACATCGACGCCCTTCATATCGCGTTCGACCGAGAACTCGGTACCGATCGCAACGACCGAGCGGCCATCGGCGCGAACCACGAACGGACGGTCGGGCGCATGGGCAACCTTGAAGAACGCACGCCCGCGATCAAGCGTCACGCGCCGATGCCCTGCGTCCATTTGGACAGTGATGGCGCTGTCCGTGTCGAGTGTGACGATCGATCCATCGGCAAGTGCCACGGGCATACGCTGCCCGACGGTGGAACGAAAACTCTGGAGCAGCGGCGCGGCCGCGATCTGCTGCGGCATTTCGCTTCGCGGTATGAAAACCAGTCCGACAGCGCATGCCGCCATCGCAGCGACTGCCGTGGCTCCTGTCCGCCAATTGCGTCCGCGTGCTCTTGCCGTGCGGGCCTGTGCAGCAACGATGTCCGGGTGATCGGCGATCGCATCCATGGTGGACCACAGCACCGAAACACGGCGGTATTCAGCTAACGCCCTCGGATCGCTCGACCAGCTTTCGAACGCCTCTGGGTCGCCCGGGTGCGGGCTATCGGCGCGATGACGTGCAAACCACGCCGCAGCTTCGGCCGGGATATCGCCGGCATGCCAGGCCGGCTGGATATGATCGTCGTTCATCGTGTCCGTTCCGTCGCAGCCATCAACGCGCGAAGCGCGGTGGTCATGTGTTTCTCGATCGCACTTGGCGAAATTCCGTGATGCCGCGCGATGGCTGCGTAGGTCATCGCACTGAAGCGGTGCATCATGAAGATCTCGCGTGTTCGTGCGGGAAGGCGCTCGAGCGTACGCACGACAACCGCTATTTCTTCACGGCCCATCAGTGCCCGCTCTGGCGTCGAAGGATCCTCGATCTGGGCGAGTGCCGCCATCGCGCCATCGTCGTCGCGAAGCTGTGCGGCCTTCCGCCGATAGCGTGACAGGGCATGTGCAGCGACAGTGAAGAGATAAGCGTCGACATTCTCGATCTCGCCGCCTTGGCGGCGCTGCCGGATACTCAGAAATACATCCTGCACCAGATCGTCGACATCGTGCACCGGCACCCGCCGCTGGAAATAGCGCCGGACCGCCGCTTCATGCGATGGCTGAAGCGGCGCCCCTTCCCCGTCCGAGTTAGCGATCGCATTCACGCCCACCACAACTCCATGCGCCCTACCTTCAGACAAGAGACGAAGTCGGCACTTTACCCCAGCGAAAATTTCAATTCGCCAGCACGCGGCCAAACCTATCGCCAAACTGCGCGTTAGCGAACGGGTGGCCGCGCATGGTAACTCGTGTTGCATCGATTTTGAAATTGACAAGCATTCTCAACAAACTCTAATGCGAATGAGTCGCAATTGCTCAGTGGTGACGCTCTGCCTCACCGGTGATGTGATCGTTTGTCGCGACCCGAATTTTCTTGCTCGAACAAAGGGGTTTCCATGATTAAAAATTCGAACGGCGCACAGCGCCCACGGAGCCTGCGCGCTTCCATTCCGCAGCGCGAACTCGCCTTGTTCGGACTTTCCGCCGCGATGCTGATGCCCACGCATGCCTTCGCCCAGGCCCAGGCGGCGGATCAGGCACCGCTCGCCACCGTGACCGTCGAAGACACGGCAATCGATCCTAATCCCAACGCCCAGGTCGGCGTACCTTACAAGGCACGGACTTCGGGCGACGAACGCCACACCCGGCCGATCGCGGAAACGCCCGCCACGATTTCGGTCCTGACCCGGGCGCAGATCGAGGAATCGGGTTACACCGACCTCGCACGGATTCTCGACGCGCAGCCCGGCGTAACCGTCGGCACCGGCGAGAACGGCAATGCGTTCGGCGATCGCTACATCATTCGTGGCCAGGACGTACGCAGCGACGTCTTCGTCGACGGCCTGCGCGACCCCGGCATGACGACGCGTGAAAGCTTTGCCATCGAGCAGCTCGAGATTACCAAGGGTCCAAGTTCGAGCTTTGCGGGACGCGGCGCATCTGGCGGGGCAGTCAACGCCATCACAAAGGCGGCAACGACCGACTATAACTTCAGCAAGGCCTCGGTGGGACTCGGCAGCGACCGCTATGTCCGCGCCACTGCGGATGTGAACTATTCGACCGGCAACACCTTCGCCATTCGTGGCAACCTGCTCTACGCCTATCAGCTTGTTCCGGGACGCGGCCCTGCCGATCGCGAGCGTCAGGGCGCCGCGGTCTCCGCACTGTTCTCGCCGACCGACGATCTGTCGATCATTCTCGACTATTACGGCCTGCGCGCGCGCGACAAGCCGGATGCGGGCAGCTTCCTGATCACCAATGCGGCGGGCGAACGCGTGCCGACGACACTTGGGCCGGCCTACACGCAGGCATCGGACTTCCAGGATTCCGATGTCGATACGTTCACCGGACGCATCAAATACGCGTTCTCGCCCGACGTGAAGATTTCGAACACATTCAGGTACGGCAAAAGTTACAACCGGTACTTCATCACCGCGATCGCGAGCCAGGTCATCCCGACGGCAACCGGTTCCTATCAGACCGGCCGTCTCGATGGCGGGCACGCGGGCTGGCAGGATCTGGATTACATCGCGAACCAGACCAATCTGTCGGTTAATGCAGACCTGTTCGGCCTGAAGCATCAGTTCATCGCCGGGGCGGAATATACCAATCACAAGGTTGCGAGCACGACCGGTTCGGCAGCGAGCGGCACGGCAAGCCCACTTTCGACGACCGCCGCCTTCTACCAAGTCCGCACCGGCGCCTTCAACTGCGCTACCGTGCTGGGCGGCGCGAACAACCAGTATTGCATCAGCGACGCGAACGGGAATGCGGTTGCCAACCTGAACAACCTGGCCGGGCAGACGGTTTCGCGGGCGCCCTATGCCGCGCGGCGCTGGCAGATCGAAACGATTGCAGGTTATTTGATGGACACGGTCGACCTGACCAAGGACCTGACGCTGTTCGCCGGCGTCCGGCTCGACCACTACAAGTTCAGCATCGGGCAGTACAACGTCCAGTCCAACGCGCCGGTCAATTTCACGGGCCGCACCACCAACGTCTTCGACTATTCGGATACGCTGTGGAACGGTCATCTGGGACTGACCTACAAGGTCGGCGGCGGGGGCATGTTCTATGCGACCGTATCGTCTGCGGCCGATATCAACGGCGGTGAATCGGACACGACCGGTGCAGGCTATGGCGGCTTCATCCTCGATACGGCCAGCGGCACCGTCGCGAAACCCGAACGCTCGTGGAACTACGAAATCGGCACCAAGTGGAATATCCTGAACGAGAAGCTGTTGCTCACAGCCTCCCTGTTTCGCACGGTGAAGTCCGACATTATGGAAGGGGCCGACTACAATACCTTCGGTTCGTTCAATACCGGCAAGCTGCGCGTTCAGGGCTTCGAGTTCAGCGTTGCAGGCAATGTCACCGATGAATGGTCGGTCCAGGGCGGCTTCACCGTCATGGAAGCAAAGGTTCTGGAATCGGTGAACGCAGGTATCAGTGCGGCGCAGCTGGCGCTCGGTGCAACGAACGTCGGAAAGACAATCGCCAATTTCGCCGACGTCCAGGCCGAATTCATGTCGCGGTATCAGTTCACCGACAAATTCGCGATGGGTGCGGCGATCAAGTACAAGAGCAAGCGCTATGGCGGCCAGCCCGACACCGCGGCGGTCTATTCCTACGCCGCTACCGATCAGTTCACCTACACACAGCCGGTTCCGGCCTATGCGGTGGGCGACTTCTTCGCGGAGTACAAGTTCAACCAGAACATCGATTTTCGCCTGAACGTCAACAACATCACCAACAAGGAATATTACCTCGCGGCCTATCGTGCGGGATTCTTCCTCTACAAGGGGGATGGCCGGCAGGTGATGGGCACGCTGAACATCAATTTCTGATGTTCGACCGTTCGTAATACCCAGGTCCGGGCGTCATCGCCCGGACCGCATTGGCTTCAATGATGATCGACAACGCCGCTCTTTCACCCAAGCCCGGGATCGAAATGCCCGCCATACCGCCGGACATCCGGTGTGCGGCGGACTATGCGCGGCTGGCGCCCGGTTTCATGCCCCCGGCACTGTTCGCGCACATCGATGGCGGTAGCGGCCACGATGCGACGGCGGCGGCCAATCTCGCGGCCTTTCGTGACTGTGCGATCGTCCCCCGCGTTCTGCGACCGGTGCATCATGGGGATACAAGTTGCACCATCGGAAGCGTCACCAGACCGCACCCAATCATGCTTGCACCGTTAGGATGGCTGGGATCGGTTCATCCCGAGGCCGAGCGTGCCGTGGCGATGGCCGCGTCCGCAACGCAAAGCTGTCTGATCGCCAGCACGATGTCGTCGTTGACGCTCGAAGACATCGCCGCAGCTGGCACAGACCGCTGGTTCCAGCTCTATTTACAGCCCGATCGCGCCGTGACGGTCGACCTCGTCCGCCGGACCGAGGCGGCGGGTTACACAGCGATTGTCGTTACCGTGGATGCACCGATACAGATCCCCAGCTACCGCGCAGCGACAGCGGGGTTCCAGCCGGAAAGCAATCCCGCCAACCTTCGGAACTATCCCGGACGACTGCCCCCCACGGTCCCAAGCGGCGAAAGCGTTATTCTCAATGGATACATGCGCGACGCGCCTACTTGGGAAGACATCGCATGGCTCGCGGGGGAGACCGATCTTCCGGTCTGGGTAAAAGGAGTCCTGCACGGCGACGATGCCAAGGAAGCACTGGCAAATGGTGCC
>DDFE01000094.1:14670-16299 GCA_002336985.1 Sphingomonadales bacterium UBA1936 | reverse complement strand
ACGAGTTGAGGATCGACGGGCGTTAGGGCCGCTCGCGTTCTGCCGCTTCGATGGCCGCAAGCGCATTCGCGAAACGCGCGGGCCCCTTGCCGCCAATCACGTCGTATCGCACACCGCGCCGCTCGAGTTCGGCGCGCGACAGGTCGAAAAAGCGCTTGCGGGCCATGTCTGCACCAAACAGGCGTGTGCCGTCATCGACCCAGGGCAAATCAATATCCAGCAACAGGTAATAGTCGGCGGTCGCATGCCACCCCGCAAACCAGGGATCGCGCTTACCGAAAATCATGTCGGCCCAAACAGCTGTCATCAGCGGGTCGGTATCGACGACGAGATAACGATCGCTCCGCCCAAGCGCCTCCCAGGTCATCGAATCGTGCGTCTGCCCGATGGTGACAAGGTCGGCCATCGAGAGATTGGTACCGAACTGCTCGCACCAGATGCGGCCGTACTCGGGGACGACTTCGGCGCCAAAATGTGTGCCGAGTTGCTTGGCGAGCGACGACTTTCCTGTGCTTTCGGGTCCGTGCAAGCAGATCGTGAAGGTGTGGCGCGTATCGCTCATGCGACGGCCCGCCGTCGTGCCACTGCGCGCCAGTCGAGCAGTCCCCAGATCGCAAGGCCCAAGAAAATCGCGTAGAGCAGCATGGTCAACCAGAGTCCCTTGGCGGCATAAAGTCCGATCGAGCCGGTATCGACCGCAATCCATAGCCACCAGCTTTCGATCGCGCGGCGCGACATCAGGATCTGCGCGGCGACGCTCATGATCGCCAGTGCAGCATCGAGCCAAGGATAGGATGCGTCGGTGAAGCGGTGCATGCCATAGCCCCAGAGCGCGAATGCGATCAGGCACCCCGCAGCCCAGATCAGCCGTGCGCGATCGTCCAGGTAACCGACCATGATCTCTCCATCACGCGCCTGCGCGCGCGACCAGTTCCACCAGCCGTAGATCTGGACGACGAAGAAAAAGGCCTGGAGCAGGGCGTCGCTGTAAAGCCGCACGTCGAGAAAGATCACGCCATAAAGCGCGACCATCACAAGACCGAACGGATAATTCCAGACGCTGCGCCGCACGACGAGCGTGACGTTCGCAAGGCCCAGCAGGAAGGCAACAATTTCGAGCGGCGACATGGCGAGACTCAACCGGCAGCCGCAAACGCAAAACGCCGGACGGTGCGCGACGAAAGGTCCGGCGATGGATCGATATCGAGGCTAAACGGCAGCGTTTCGCGGCCGTACCGCAGGCTCAGCCCTGGCGCGCCTTGAAGCGGCGATTCGTCTTGTTGATGACGTAGGTGCGGCCGCGACGGCGGATCACGCGGTTATCCCGGTGACGATCCTTGAGCGACTTGAGCGAATTGCGAATCTTCATGGCGTGCGGCTTTTTNNNGGCTTTGCGTTATACCGTGCACGAAATATTTTTTGGAGAGCTGAAATGCGCCCCTGCCTCGTCCTTCTTGCGTCCGTCTCCCTCGTCGCAAGCGCCCAAGCCGCGCCGCCGGTACAGGTCACACGCTTCTCTGCCGCGTCCGATGTTGCGCGGGGCCCGGCGCGGGCCGAATCGCCTACGCCATCGCTCGAACAACGAAATTACGAGGATGCGGTGGGGCGTGAACTCGCCCGGCTCGGCTT
>DDFE01000094.1:8243-14616 GCA_002336985.1 Sphingomonadales bacterium UBA1936 | reverse complement strand
GGCCTGGGCCTCGGTGCCAGTTTCGGCTTGGGCGGCAACCGCTCTCGCGAGGCCACGACGACGCAGCTGTTCGTCCAGTTGCGTGAGCGCAGCACCGGCAAGGCCGTGTGGGAAGGACGCGCGCAGACCGAATCGCGGCCCAGCGACAACGCTGTCGTGGACCGGCTGGCTGTCGCGCTTTTCCGGGACTTTCCCGGCGAGTCCGGCCGCACTATCACGGTCAAATGACCATCCAGATCAGTTCGGCTTTCGATTCCGGTAATATCGAAGTCCTGTCCATCGACGGTGACACCGCCACCCTCGCAATCCGCAAGGACAAGGGCAGCGACTTCTACCAATGGTTCCATTTTCGCGTGGCAGGCGCGAGGGGTCGGGCGATCACGCTGAAGATCGTCAATGGCGCCGAGGCCGCCTATCCGCTCGGCTGGCCCGGCTATCGCGCGCGGGTGAGCGACGATCGCCACGACTGGCGGCAGGCCGAAACCGGATATGCGAACGGTGTGCTGACGATCACGCACACGCCCGGACAGGACGTGGTATGGTTCGCATACCACGCTCCTTATTCGATGGAACGGCATCACGACCTGGTCGCCCGGATCGGCGCGATGCCGGGCGTATCCGTGCGCGAACTGGGCAAGACGCTGGACGGACAACCGATCGATTGCCTGACGATGGGCAGCGGCGAGAAACAGGTCTGGCTCTACGCGCGCCAGCATCCCGGCGAATCGATGGCCGAATGGTGGATGGAGGGAGCACTCGATTTCCTGACCGGCGACAGCGCGGTCGCGGCGAAGCTGCTGGCGGCCGCGACGCTGCACATCGTGCCGAACATGAATCCCGACGGCAGTTTCCGCGGGCATCTGCGGACCAACGCAGCCGGCGTGAATTTGAACCGTGAATGGCATGAACCGACGCTGGAAAAGAGCCCGGAAGTCTATCACGTCCGCGCCGCGATGGACCTGACCGGCGTGGATTTCGCGATGGACGTCCATGGCGACGAGGCCATNNCCGGACGCCCGACTTCCAGACCAAGCACGGCTATCCTGTCGCAAGCGCGGGCAAGGCGAACCTGACCATGTCGACCAACCAGCTTGCCGAACGCTTCGGCGCGGTGTCCATGACGCTGGAAATGCCGTTCAAGGACAATGACGACGCACCCGATACCGACCGCGGATGGGCACCCGCCCGGTCGAAGCAACTGGCGCGCGATTGTCTGGCGACACTGGCCGACATCATCGGAACGCTGTGATCCGCATCGTCGAGGACGACCTGTCGGGCGCGGCGGTCCACGACCTACTGCGTTATCACCTTGAACAGATGCATCTGAACTCGCCGCCCGGCAGCGTGTTCGCGTTCGACATAGGCCGATTGCGCGCGCCCGACGTGACGTTCTGGACCGCATGGGACGGCGAGGCGCTGCTCGGCTGTGGCGCGATGAAGGAACTCGATGCCGGGAACGGCGAGATAAAGTCGATGCGCACCGCGCCCGAACACCTGCGCAAAGGTGTGGCGGCGGCACTGCTCGATCACATCGTCACGGTGGCCCATGAACGTGGCTACCGGCGGCTTAGTTTGGAAACCGGATCAGGCCCGGCGTTCGATCCCGCTCTGGCACTTTACCGGCGGCGCGGCTTTATGGACGGCGCGGCATTCGGCGATTACGAGCGCACCGACTTCAACCAATTCCTGCACCTGGATCTCTGACACTCATGCCTACGCTTGTCCTCATCCGTCACGGCCAGTCGGCCTGGAACCTGGAAAACCGTTTCACCGGCTGGTGGGACGTCAACCTGACCGACAAGGGCATTGCAGAGGCGACGGCAGCCGGCGAGTTGATGGCGGCCAAGGGCCTGGATTTCGATCAGTGCTACACTTCGTTCCAGACGCGCGCGATCAAGACGCTGAATCTGGCGCTCGAGGCCATGGGGCGGCTGTGGCTGCCGGTCGAAAAGGACTGGCGGCTGAACGAGCGTCACTATGGCGGCCTCACCGGCCTCGACAAGGCGGAGACCGCGGCGAAGCATGGCGACGATCAGGTGAAGATCTGGCGCCGCAGCTTCGACATCCCGCCGCCGGTGCTAGATGCCGGCGGAGAATTCGACCTGTCGGCCGACCGTCGTTACGCGGGCATCCCGATCCCGAACACCGAGAGTTTGAAGGACACGATCGCGCGCGTACTGCCCTATTGGGAAGAGCGGATCGCGCCCGATTTGAAAGCCGGCAAGCGCGTCGTCATCTCTGCGCACGGCAACTCGCTGCGCGCGCTGGTCAAGCATTTGTCGAACATTCCGGACGATGAAATCACAGAACTGGAAATCCCGACCGGCCAGCCGATCGTCTATGAACTGTCCGACGACCTGACCGCGCTGGACCGTTATTACCTCAGCGAGCGCTGAGCCCGTTTGCGGACGTACATCGCCTCGTCCGCGCGCGCCATGATCCGGTCGAGCGTGTCGTCGGCGCGGACCAGCGTATAGCCGATCGAGATCGAGACCGGCTGGCCGTCGACCGTGTCTTCGGCCACCGACGCCGATAGCGAACGCGCCTTGGCCTCCGCCGAATCGAGGTCGAGTTCCTCGAGGATCATCCCGAACTCATCGCCGCCGATTCGCGCAACGGTGTCGATCGTGCGCAACTGCGTCTTCAGCGTATAGCCGACATGCATCAGCACCGCGTCGCCCGCCTGATGCCCGGACTCGTCGTTGATAGCTTTCAACCCGTCGAGGTCGGCGATCATCACGATGACCGGCGTGCCGTGACGTTCGAACCGCGCGATGCATCGCGACACTTCGCGCAGGAAGGCGCGGCGGTTGAGCAACGGTGTCAGTGTGTCGCTGTCGGCCAGCCGTTCGAGTTCGCCCAGCCGGATTTCGAGCGCGCGCATCTCCCGACGCAGGGCGTCGTTTTCCTCTTTCAACGATTCAAGCGAATCGCCGATGGTCGCAGGAAACTGGGCAAGCTGTGCCATGGTGCCCGATCAACGCCCGAGTCCTGCCATATGTCAACCAATTTGGGTGCATTGCAGCGTAACCATATCCTCTGATTTGCGTCGAAGCGTGCGGATCAGGGCCCAAACTCGACCATGACAACGGCCGTGACGGGATGGATTTTGGTGCAGGGTGTGGAGCGAGGAGGCGAGCGGGGCTATGCCCCCGCGACTGACGAGCGACGACGCCCTGCGCCAAAAGACGCCCGCCGCTTCGCGGTTGCCCTGTGACGCCCGCCGGGCGCGTCGCGATGCTTGCACGGGCTACCAGCCCGCGCCGCGCACCGCTCCTCACCGGCGGGCGTCACAGGGCAATCACGGCCATTGTCATGGTCGGGTTTGGGCCCTAGGCGCGCCGCAACGGGAGGTAGACGATGGCAGACGCCGGGCCACTGGTCGGAATCATCATGGGCAGCCAGTCCGACTGGGAGACGATGCGCGCCTGTGCCGACGTTCTCGAAGCGCTGGGCGTGGCGCATGAAACGAAGATCGTCTCCGCGCATCGTACCCCCGACCGGCTTGTCGACTATGCCAAAAGTGCTGCTGGCCGTGGGCTGAAAGTGATCGTTGCAGGTGCCGGCGGCGCAGCGCATCTGCCCGGCATGACGGCATCGATGACGCACCTGCCGGTACTGGGCGTGCCGGTCGAGTCGAAGGCGCTGAAAGGCATGGATAGCCTGATGTCGATCGTCCAGATGCCGGGCGGCATTCCGGTCGGGACGCTGGCAATCGGCAAGCCCGGCGCGATCAATGCGGGCCTGCTGGCCGCCGCGATCCTCGCCACGACCGATGATACGCTCGCCGAACGGCTGAAAGCCTGGCGTGCGGACCAGACCGACCGGGTCGCCGAAGCGCCTCAATGAGCAGGCCGCAATGAAAACGATCGCGCCAGGCAGCACCATCGGAATCATCGGCGGCGGGCAATTGGGCCGCATGCTGGCGCTGGCCGCGGCACCCCTCGGCTATCGTTGCCATATCTATGATCCCGACCCCGATTGCTGCGCCTCACTTGTTGCAGCAAAGTTGACCGTCGGCGACTTTGGCGACCGCGACGCACTGTCGACGTTTGCAACATCGGTCGACGTCGCGACTTACGAATTCGAGAACATCGACGCCGGGCCGCTCGAGGCAGTTGGAGATAAAGTTGGCCTGTTTCCTCCGCTTGCGGCACTACGCACGTCACAGGACCGGATCACCGAAAAGAGCTTTGCTGCGCAGCATGGCGCGCGGACAGCGGCCTGGCATGCGGTCAGTTCGCGTGCGGAATTCGATGCAGCAATCGCGGCAGTCGGCATCCCCGCTATCCTGAAGACGACGCGTTTCGGCTATGACGGCAAAGGGCAGGCACGGATCCACAGCGCTGCGGATGTCGATGCAGCATGGACGGCGATCGGCGGCCAGCCGGCGATCCTCGAAGCCATGGTGCCGTTCGAACACGAATTCTCCGTCCTCGTCGCACATGGGCAGGACGGATCGAGCATGGTTTGGGACGTGGCCGGGAATGTGCACAAGGACGGCATCCTCGACACATCGACCGTGCCACCGCACGCCGCGGTGCTGGCACAGGTCGGCGAAGCAAAGGCGATTGCCGTGCGGATCGCCGACGCGCTCGACTATGTCGGCGTGCTGACCCTCGAATTCTTCGCTAGCCCGGACGGCCCGGTCTTCAATGAAATGGCGCCCCGCGTGCACAACAGCGGGCACTGGACGATCGAGGGCGCACTCACCTCGCAGTTCGAAAACCACATCCGCGCGATCTGTGGCCTGCCGCTCGGCGATACGGCGCTGGTCCGGTCAGGGGCGGAGATGCGCAACCTGATAGGCGCCGATGCCCATGACTGGGAAGCGCTCGCCGCCGAACCTGGCGCGCATGTCCATCTCTACGACAAGGGTGAAGCGCGTCCCGGCCGCAAGATGGGCCATGTGACGCGCCTTCGTTAGGCCTTGACCCGCGTCCCCGACATCGGGCTGGTTCCGAACATCCCGGCCTTGACCCCGCCGGTCAGCGTGTCGCCATCGATCGTTGCTTCGCATTCGAGCAGGATCGGCATCGGAACCTTCATGTCCATCGTCCAGGTGATCTTGTCCCCGTCGATCTTGCCGTCGTTGCAGTCGAGCGAGCCCATCGCACCTGCATTGGTACCCGACCAGGTGCCGTCGCCATTATCGTTGACGGTCAGCACCGACTGCTGTTCGCCCAGCGGCGATTTGACCACGCAATCCCATTGACCTGCGGCATTGGACATCAATTCTCTCCTTTAAGACGGGACGTTATTTCGACGCCGGAAGCTCGACCTGCTCGACCGGAATGCCGAGCTTGTCGAGTTGCGGTTTCACTTTCGCGGCATCGCCCACAACCACGATCGCGAACTTGGACGGATCGACAGCAGCGCGGATCGCAGCGTCAAGGTCCTTCGCGGTCATCTTCTGATACTGGCCGGCGAGGGTTTCATAATAATTGTCCGGGCGCTTCATATACACGATGCGTTGCATCGCGGTCATGATCGCGTCCGATGTTTCGAACTGGCCAGGCAGTTGGCGCACGCTGTTGTTGGTGGTGCGCTCCAGCTCTTCCGCGGTCACGCCCTGTGTTCCCAGGAACAGCTTCACGTCGTCGAGTAGCGCCTTCACCGAATCGCCGGTGCGGTCGGCCTGGACAGGTGCAGTGATGATGAACGGCACGCGATTTTCAAACGACTGCACCGCGCTACGCACGCCATAGGACCAGCCCTTCGTCTCGCGCAGATCCATGTTGAGGCGGGACAGGAAGTTGCCCCCCAACACCGCATTCGCCTGATTGAGCACCAGCACCGACGGATCCTTGCCGGTGATCGACAACACATGGCCGCCGGCGATTACCGACTGCGGCGATTGCGGACGGTCGGCGAGGTAGATCTTCGTCGCGGACGGTGCGAGCGGTGCCGCGTCGAAATTCTTTTGCGGGCGCGCCATGCGGTTCGACGGCCATTTGCCGAAACGCTCGTCGAGAAGCGGCTTCAACTGGGCCATGGTCGTGTCGCCCACGACGAAGATCGCCGCCTTGTCTGGCACCAGCCAGCCGCGCTGGAAATTCACGATCGCGTCGCGCGTGATTGCCTTTACGCTCGCCGGCGTACCGAGACCGCTGAACGGGCGGCCATAGGGGTAGGCATCGCCATAGAGCTTGCCCGGCAGGATAGCGTTGGCGATCCCCTGCGGCTGGCTGAGTTGTGCGGAGATGCCTGCCAGTTGCGTCGCGCGCAGACGTTCGACTTCCTTGGGATCGAATGCCGGATTGCGGACGATGTCGGCGAGCAGATCGAGTGAAGGCGCGAGATTGGCGGTCAGCGCGTAAAGGCCGACACCCGAACGGTCGAGGCCGCCGGCCGAACTGATGTTCGCGCCCAG
>DDFE01000094.1:7515-8213 GCA_002336985.1 Sphingomonadales bacterium UBA1936 | reverse complement strand
TCCTGCGGATCGGCGGCATTGCCGGCATCGAAGCTGACCTGCACACGCACCACCGGCGTTTCGGGGCGACGGGCGAAATAGACCGGGATGCCGTTCGATAGCGTCGCCCGCTCGATCGCGGGGAAGTCGAGCGCCGGAAACGGATCCATCGGCGGCGCGGCACGCGTGGGCTTTGCGGCAGCCGTCTCTGCGGCTGGCGCTGCCTTGGCGGGCGGCTTTGCGTCCGTCGGCAGGTCGCCCGTAATCGCAAGCGCGGCAGGCGAACGATCGCGCTCGCCGGGCTCGACGATCACATTGACCGCGGGTCGCGTGATCCACTTTTTCAGTGCGGCCTGAACCTTTGCGGGCGTCATCGCCGCGAGGTCGACCAGGTCCGACTTATATTTCGCCGGATTGTTCGAATAGACCGCCCCTTCTGCCAGCGCGACGGCCTTGCCGCCGAAGCCGCCGACGGATTCGAACCCGCCGATCGTGCCCGAAATGCTGCGTGTCGCGACGCGCTTTACCTCGTCGGCGGTCGGTCCCTTGGCGATCAGTTCCGCGATCAGTTCGTCGAGGCGCTTGCCCACGGCCGCCGCATCGCCGCCGGGCTTCACATCGGCGGCCACGGTAAAGATGCCGATCTGTTCATAGGCCTGAAGGTTCGCCGTCACGTTGACCGCGGTCTGCTCCTTGCGGACCAGCGCATTATCGAGGCG
>DDFE01000094.1:5573-7425 GCA_002336985.1 Sphingomonadales bacterium UBA1936 | reverse complement strand
CCACGTCGATATCGCCCGCGAGCACCAGGACCGCATTGTCCGGGCCGTATTTCGCGCGGAACCAGTTCTTCACGTCTTCCAGGCTGGCGGCACTCAGGTCGGCCATCGAGCCGATCACGTCGTGGTGATAGGGATGATTTTCGGGCAGCAGCGCCTTCATCGTGTAATAGTCGACCAGGCCGAACGGCTGGTTGTCGCCCTGGCGCTTTTCGTTCTGGACGACGCCGATCTGGTTATCGAGCTTCGCCTGGTCGAGGCCGCCGAGCAGATGGCCCATGCGGTCGGATTCGAGGAACAGCGCGGTTTCGAGCGCGGGCGTCGGCACGTTTTCGAAATAGTTCGTGCGGTCGTACCAGGTCGTCCCGTTATAGTCGGTCGCGCCGACCTGTTGCAGCGGACCGAAGAAATCGCCGGGCGAATTTTCCGAGCCGTTGAACATCAGATGTTCGAACAGGTGTGCAAAGCCGGTCTTGCCCTTCACCTCGTCCTTGCCGCCGACGTGGTACCATACCGATACGGCGACGATCGGCGCCTTGCGGTCGGTGTGGACGATGACGCGCAGCCCGTTGGGCAGGGTGAACTGCTCGTAGGGAATATCGACCTTCTTCACGAGTTCGGCGACGGGCGCGGCCTGGGTGGCGGGCGCGGCAGGCGCCGTCTGTGCGAAAAGTAGCATGGGTGCTGCGAACAAGAGCGGAAGGGCGATCAAAGACCGGCGGAAAGGCATGGAAGCATCCTCGATTGAAACTCGATTCTTGAGCGGTGTCTTAGCAGCGCGGCACAGTCGCGCAATAATAGTTCAAACCGGCTCACGGACGATAGGCACGCTTTGCATGTGCGATGATGTCGGCGCGCTCGAAATAGGCTGGCTTGAATTTCCGCGCCTCGAACAGCCGCATCTGGTCGGTATAATGCGGAGAGGCCGGACGCGTCGTGGCCGCACCATAGGGCTGGATCGACCGGCTCTCGACACGGCCCGCCTTGTCCCATGCCATCAGCATGATGAAGCTGTCGCCGTGCTTGACCCGCATGCGGCCATCGTCCTGCGGATCCCATGAGGTCGCCGCTCTTAGCGTGTCGGTGCCGCCATTCGCGGGCAGGTCGACGGTTCCGCGCCGCAGGCGCTGCACCTCTCCCAGCGGCGGGTCGATCCGTCCGAAAGTCTTCGTGAGTTTATCCACGACCTCACGCAGCTTTTCGCGCGCATCGGGCAAGTCCTCGCCGCGATAGGCGGCGCGGTTCGCCATGTGCATCATCGATTCGCCCAGCGCGTCGGCGCGGCCATCGCCGTCGCTGTTCCAGTCCCATTGGCGCAGCAACGCCTGCGCCGCGGCAAGGTCGGGTTCCTTGCGAAGGTCCGCCGCCAGCAGTTTCCGCATCCAGCGCCCGGCAAAACTGGCGCCGCTATAGGTCGTATCGAACTTGATCTGCAGCAGCCGTTCGGGTGTGATCGCGCCCTTTTCCGCCGACAACAGCTCGATGGCGCGCGTGATCCGATTGGTCGTGCGCCGCTCGATGCCCAGGCTGGGCGAAAAGGCTTTCGGATCGAGTTCGGACCCCGGCCCCGCGGCCAGGAACGGCGTGTTGTTCGCGTTGACCACCCACCCGCTCGCCGGATCGACGACCTTGGGCATGGCCGCGAACCCCAGCGATCCGTCCCACATGTCGGCCGATGTGTCGCCCGGCAGGATGCCGCGATAATCGAAACCGGGTTTGCGGGGCGGGAACAGCGCGTTGTAGATAAAGGCGATCCGCCCGGTCTTGTCGGCATAGACGAAATTGGTCGCCGGAATGCCGCCCAGCGACATCGCGCGGGTCCATTCGTCCCAGTCCCTCGCCTTCTGGATGCGGT
>DDFE01000094.1:3536-5540 GCA_002336985.1 Sphingomonadales bacterium UBA1936 | reverse complement strand
AGCGCGCGGTAAACGGTCTTTGGCACTGGCAGCGTGAAGGGCCCGAATTTCACCGGTAGCCAGACGCGCCTCTGTTCGAGCGGCAGCCACTTCCCGTCGAACCGGTATTGCGTACCGTCGGCATTCAGCACGAGCTTGTAAACGTCGATCAGGTCCGGCCCGTTGACGGTGTTCGTCCAGCCCAGATTGCGGTTGTGGCCGAGCAGCACGAACGGCGACCCCGGGAACAGCGCACCCGACATGTCGAGGCCCTGCCCGCTATGCATGCTCGCCTCGTACCAGGCGACGCTGCCTTCATAGGGCTGATGCGAGTTGGAGATCAGCCACGTTCGCCCGTCGGCCATGCGCTTCGGCGACACGGCAAAGGCGTTGGACCCGTTCATCGCCGGATCCTTGCCGAGCGGGGTCATGGGCTGTGCAGTCCCGCGCGGTGCATCCTTGTTGTCGGTCAGCGCGCCAATGGTGTCGTCGAGACCGAAGAAGAATGGCGAACGCAGCGCAAATCCTGCCGCGATATCCTGCCCGTTGACGGGAAACAGCCGCGACAAATGGACTTCCTCCGGATGGCGTGCGGCATAGAGGTTGAGGCCCGCGGCATAGGCATCGAGCGTTTGCCGGACATCCGCCGGGATCACCGCATAGTGACGCGCCACCGTGCCGGGGATGTCGAGCAGCGCGCGGACATAATCGACCTTGGCGCCGTCGGCACCGGTCAGCGCCCCGGTACGGCCGCGCGTCATCGCCACGACTTCCTCTATCGTCGAAAAATCGTCCTCGGCATGAGCGTACGCCAGGGCATAGGCGGCATCGGCATCGGTTTTTCCGAAGACATGCGGCACGCCCCACTCGTCACGGACGATGCGCGAATCGTAAATCCGGGCAGGCGGCGGCGCGACGCCGACGGCAGTGAGCGGTTCCCAGACCAGCCCTGCCACGAGAATGATCACCACGAGCGCAACCAACCCTACACCAAGCCTGCGCAACATCCGCATCCCCATTGTTCTGTTTCAAATGCAGTCTTGCACGCGGACGGCGCGCGCGACAGGGGGCCAATCAAGCATCGGTGCGGGAGCGACGCCATGATCAATACCAGCGAAGCCCAACGGCTTGTCCTCGATTATCTCGACAAGGACGTAACGGCCCTCGATCAGGAAGAGCGAAATGTCATCGAGGACCTGGCCGAGCATTCGGCGACCAGCCGCGATGCGATGGACATGGCCGACGAGGCCGCGACGTTCTGGGACCGGCTGGCCGACCGCGTCGCCGCCGTCGGCGGGTCCTGGCCGTTCATTTTCGTTTTCATGGGCGTTCTGATCGGCTGGATGTTACTCAACACCGACGTGCTGGCGCGCTGGCGCCTCCAGTTCGATCCCTACCCCTACATCTTTCTGAACCTGATGCTCTCGATGGTTGCGGCCTTGCAGGCCCCGATCATCATGATGAGCCAGAACCGCAGCGCCGCAAAAGACCGGCTGGCGGCGAGCCACGATTACGAAGTGAACCTGCGCGCCGAACTCGAAATCCATCGGCTCCATCACCGGATCGACACGATGCACCAGGAAATCCGCACGCTCGTCGGGCTGCTCGACAAGGGCAAGACTGCATGAAGCATCCGATGCTCGTCGCTGTATGCGCCGGTGCTCTCGCAGCATGCGGATTTGCGCCGCTGGACCTGTGGCCGCTCACACTCGGCGGACTGGCGGTGCTGGTCGCACTGGTCATGCAGGCGCCGACGGCGCGCAGCAGTTTCGCCCGCGGCTGGTGGTGGGGCCTCGGGCATTTCACGGTTGGGCTGAACTGGATCGCGCACGCCTTCGAATTCCAGGACTTCATGCCGGCACAGGGCGGCTATGTCGCGGTGGTCCTGCTGAGCCTGTATGTCGCGATCTATCCCGGGCTGGCGGCGATCCTTGCGTGGCGGGTCGCACGCCATGCAAACGCCGGACATGCGACATTCGCCCTTGCCCTCGGCGCATCCTGGATCGCATCCGAGTACCTGCGCGC
>DDFE01000094.1:0-3520 GCA_002336985.1 Sphingomonadales bacterium UBA1936 | reverse complement strand
ACTCCTTTCGTCCAGTCCGCGCGCCCGAAACAGCTGGCAATCGGTGCAGCGTTTGCCGGTGTGGCGGCGATCCTCGTCGTCTGGCCCTACACCCGTCCCGGCATCGACAATGGCCCCGCGATCCGCATCGTCCAGCCCAATGTCAGCCAGGCCCAGCGTCACGACCGCGACTTCGACGAGGAAAGCGTCCGCATTCTCGAGCGGCTCACCGGACCGCCCGGCACCGAGCCGCGGTTGATCCTGTGGCCAGAGGCCGGTGTCCCCTATTACCTCGAAGAGGAAAGCTGGGCGCGCTATCGCCTGGCGAAGCTGCTGGGGCCGCGCGACCTGTTGCTGACGGGCGGGACGACGCTGATCTATAACAAGCGCGGCGACCTGACGGCGGCGCGCAATTCGGTGTTCGCGATGAACGCGCTCGGCGATCTCGTCACCCGGTACGACAAGGCGCACCTCGTCCCCTATGGCGAGTACNNTTCGGCAAGATCGCCGTCGATATCTGTTACGAGATCATCTTTTCCGGACAGGTCGTCGACCGTGCGCACCGGCCCGATGCGATCTTCAATCCGTCGACTGATGCCTGGTTCGGGGCATGGGGTCCGCCGCAGCATCTGGCGCAGGCGCGAATGCGCGCGATCGAGGAAGGACTGCCCGTCGTGCGCGCGACGCCGACCGGCATTTCCGCGGTGATCGATGCGGATGGGCGGTTGCTTGCCGCGCTACCCCACAACAAGGCGGGCGTCATCACGACCCGCCTGCCGCCCCCGAAAGCCCCGACGATGTTCGCGCAATTCGGCAATGCAATTCCATTGCTGCTGGCAGTTTTGCTTGGCACCCTCGCCGTTGCACCACGCCTGCGCGCACGCTATGGGCGCACCACATAAAGACTTCTTTATATCCGATTCCCCCGATCCGACGAAGGGTTCATGATGCGTCCGCAATTCCTGTTCACGTCCGAAAGCGTTTCCGAAGGCCACCCCGACAAGGTCGCCGACCAGATTTCGGATTCGATCGTCGACCTGTTCCTGTCGAAGGATCCGGAAGCGCGCATCGCGTGCGAGACGCTGACGACGACCAACCTGGTCGTGTTGGCCGGCGAGATCCGCTGCAAGGGCGTGTACGAAAATGGCGCATGGGCACCGGGCGCGCTCGAGGAAATCGAAAAGACCGTGCGCGCGACGGTGAAGCGCATCGGGTATGAGCAGGACGGCTTTCACTGGGAAAGCTTCCGCTTCGAAAACAACCTGCACGGCCAGTCCGCCCACATCGCGCAGGGCGTCGATGCGGCGGGCAACAAGGACGAAGGCGCGGGCGACCAGGGCATCATGTTCGGTTACGCGACCGACGAGACCGACGGCCTGATGCCGGCCACGCTCTATTACTCGCACAAGATCCTCGAAGAGATGACCAAGGACCGTCACTCGGGAAAGGCACCCTTCCTGGAGCCAGACGCCAAGAGCCAGGTCACGCTGGAATATGTCAACGAAAAGCCCTCGCGCGCGACAGCGATCGTCGTATCGACGCAGCACGCTGACGATTATTACTGGCACAACAACGAGGGCGACCCGGCCAAGTACGACGAGCTGCGCAACTACGTCATCGGCGTGATCAAGAAGGTCATTCCGGCCGAACTGCTGGGCGACTGGACCGAATATTTCATCAACCCGACCGGCTGCTTCCTGATCGGCGGACCCGATGGTGACGCGGGACTTACCGGCCGCAAGATCATCGTCGACACCTATGGCGGCGCAGCTCCGCACGGCGGCGGCGCGTTCAGCGGCAAGGACCCGACCAAGGTCGACCGTTCGGCGGCCTATGTCAGCCGTTACCTCGCGAAGAACATCGTCGCTGCCGGCCTCGCGCGCCGTTGCACCATCCAGCTGGCCTACGCGATCGGCGTGTCGAAGCCGCTGTCGCTTTACGTCGACACGCATGGCACCGGCACGGTCGATGCGTCGGCGATCGAGGCCGTCCTCCCCAAGCTGGTCGACCTGACCCCGCGCGGCATCCGTACGCACCTGGGCCTCAACAAGCCGATCTATCAGCCGAGCGCTGCCTACGGCCATTTCGGCCGCACGCCCGACGGCGACTTTTTCCCATGGGAAAAGACCGACCTGGTGACGGCGCTGAAGGCCGAACTCGTCTGACCGCATTGGCAGTACGGACGTAACGGCCTAGGGTCGGTCGATGATCGGCTCCACCTTCCTGCTTGCCGCGATGATGGCTGCGCCATCAGCCGCCGAAACCGCCGCGATCTTTACCGCGGCGGGCGCACGGCCGCGCGGCAAGGATTGGACGATGTGCGGCGAAGATCCGAAAGCGAAAGCGCGTATCGACCTGTACCGCGACCTCAACAGCGACGGCCTGATCGACGTGATCGTCGTCGAGGACAGCCTGCGCTGCTATGGCCAGAGCGAAACATCGTTCGTGCTGGTCAGCAAACAGCCGAACGGCAAGTTCCGCCAGATGTTCGCGAGCGAAGGCGTCGCCGAAGTGCTCGACACCCGCGGCGTGGGCAAATGGCCCGATATCTCGATCGGCGGTCCCGGTTTCTGCTTCCCGGTCGTCCGCTGGAACGGGCGCGAATACGCCAACCAGCGCAGGCAATATATGGGCAAGCCCTGCCGCTGAGGACGAGCCGTTGATGTCCGACCCCACCACCATCGGCCGCCTGTATGGGCGGCGTGCCGGGCACAAGCTGCGCGCCGGACAGGCGGCACTCGTCGATGAGATATTGCCTGCGCTCAAGGTGCCGGACGGCCCACTCGATGCGCGGACGCTGTTCGGAGACGACTGCCCGCTCGAACTGGAAATCGGCTTCGGCGCAGGCGAACACCTGGCGGGACGGGCGGCGATGCTCCCCGATCACGGTTTCATCGGCTGCGAACCATTCCTGAATGGCGTCGTCGGAGCGCTCGGCCATATCCGCGACGGCGGGCTGACCAATGTGCGGCTGCACATGGGCGATGCGCTCGACGTGCTGAACCGCCTGCCCGACGCGTCGCTGACCCGCGTCTACCTGCTCCACCCCGACCCCTGGCCCAAGGCGCGACACGCCAAGCGGCGCTTCATGAACAAGGGCCCGGTGGACATGATCGCGGCCAAGCTGAAACCCGGTGGCGAATTCCGCTTCGGAACCGACCACCCGATCTATGTCGCGCACGCCATGATGGTGATGCGCGCGCAGCGGCACCATTTCGACTGGCAGGTCGAAACCGCCGACGACTTCCTGACCCGCCCCGCCGACTGGCCAGAGACACGGTACGAACGAAAGGCCCGCAATGTGTACGGGCACGAGGTTTGGTATTTCCGGTACCTGCGACGCAGCTAGCCGTAGACGCGGATCGTTGCCCGCGCGAGGCGACGGTCTTCGAGCGAATAATAGAGGTGCACCATGTCACCCTCGACCAGTGCCGAAGCCGCAAAGGCAATGTCGGTTTCGGCGCGATCTTCGGCAGGCGGCGGCATCAGGACGGGTTCGATCCCGCGGCCGGTCATGCGGGTGAAGTCCGCATCGAAGCTG
>DDFE01000084.1:2123-13331 GCA_002336985.1 Sphingomonadales bacterium UBA1936 | reverse complement strand
GCTTCTTCGAAGCGGGCGCGGTTTTCGGCGATCACGCGGAAATAATGGTCGGCGAACTGCAGGTAATATTCGGCAAGAACGCGGTCGCCGGCCTGTTGCGCGTCGCGCGCGAGCGTCTTGTATTTCTCAAGAAGCTGCGGCGCGTTGCCACGCGCACGGTTGTCGATGCGATTGCCCATTTCGGGTCCGCGACCACCGCCGCCATTCTGGCGCTGGCCGCCCCGGCCGCGACGGCGACCGGACTGCTGACGATTGTTGATCAAGTGATGCTCGTCCTTGGTAGGGTAAAACCAATCCCTTTTGGCCCCGTGCGCGCTGTCGTATCCGAACCGCCGGACGATCAGCCGCTTCACCGATCCTGCCGCATTATGGCGACAAGCCGGTTACTGTTGGGGGTAAGGCAGCGGCGCATCAGCAAAAGCTGGAATTTGCGTTCGCCCCTTGCTCTCTATCTAGCGACGAAATCCTACAGGACCAAGCATTAATTCGCGGTAAGCAAAAGACAGCGGTCGCGGCCCGCAAGATCCTTGCGACAATCGACCGTGAAACCGGCGTTTTCGAACAATGCCGTGACTGTCGCGCGCTGGGTATGGCCGATCTCGATACAGGCGATTCCGCCGGGCGCGAGTTGTGGCGGGAGCGCAATTGCGAGCGCGCGGTAGTCGTCCAGACCGTCGGGTCCGGCGAACAGCGCGGACGAAGGCTCCCAGTCGATGACATCGGAAGGCAGCGTTTCGTCGGTCGCAATATAGGGCGGGTTGCAGAGGATGAGGTCGAACGTTTCGCCCGTCCCGTTCCACCCGCCTTTCACGATTTCGGCGCGACCCGGCGCTATGGCCGCAGCGTTTTCGCGCGCGATGGCGAGGGCGGCGTCGGATGCGTCGATGCCGATGCCGGTTGCTTCCGGCCATTGGTCGAGCGCTGCGAGCAGCAGCGCGCCGGAGCCGGTGCCGAGATCGAGGACGCGTTTGGGACCGGCCTTGCCGAAATGGGCGACGGCCGCGTCGATCAACGTTTCGCTGTCTGGACGCGGGATGAGGACGCCCGGGGCGACGCGGAGGGTGATCGTCCAGAAGTCGCGCTCGCCCGTGATGTAGGCGATGGGTTCGTGCGCGAGGCGGCGGGCGATGAGAGCGTCGAAGGTGGCTGGTACCGGGTGGTCGCCGAGAAGCAGCTGTTCGCGCGTGATGCCAAGCGCGTGGGCGAGAAGGATTTCGGCGTCGAGGCGGGGGGTGTCGGAAACGGCTGCAAGTGCCATGGTGGCGCTTCTTAGCCCCTCCCCTTCAGGGGAGGGGTTGGGGTGGGGCAGTCCATCTCGGCCAATACTGCTCTCGTGGGTGAGAGCGTTCCCCACCCCAACCCCTCCCCTGAAGGGGAGGGGCTTTTCTTTACTCACCCAACGCCCCCAACCTGGCAGCCTCGTCCTCGCTGATCAGCGCCCCGATCAGCTCGTCCATGGCGCCTTCGAGGATTTCGGGCAGGCGATGCAGCGTCAGGTTGATCCGGTGATCGGTCACCCGCCCCTGCGGGAAATTATACGTGCGGATGCGTTCGGACCGGTCGCCCGAGCCCACCATCGCCTTGCGCGCGCCGGAGCGTTCGTCGGCAAGGCGGCTGCGTTCCAGTTCGTACAGCCGCGTCCGCAGCACCTTCAGCGCCTTGGCCTTGTTCTTGTGCTGCGACTTTTCGTCCTGCTGGATAACGACGAGGCCGCTGGGCAAGTGGGTGATGCGCACCGCGCTGTCGGTCGTGTTGACCGACTGGCCGCCCGGCCCCGACGAGCGATACACGTCGATGCGCAGGTCGTTGTCGTTGATCTGGACGTCGACGTCCTCGGCCTCCGGCAGCACGGCAACGGTCGCGGCGCTGGTGTGGATGCGGCCGCCGCTTTCGGTCGCGGGCACGCGTTGCACGCGGTGGACGCCGCTTTCGAACTTCAACCGCGCGAACACGCCCTGCCCCGTGACGCTCGCGACCACTTCCTTATAGCCGCCGACGTCGGCCGCGCTCGCGGAGATCACCTCGACGCGCCAGCCGCGTTCCTCGGCATAGCGCTGGTACATGCGGAACAGGTCGCCCGCGAACAGCGCGGCCTCGTCGCCGCCGGTGCCGGCGCGGATTTCGAGCATCGCCGCGCGCTCGTCCGCCGCGTCCTTGGGCAGCAGCTTCAGCGCCAGGTCGCGTTCGGCAAGCGGCAGCTTTTCGAGGATGTCCTGCAGTTCCTCGGCCGCCATCTCGCGCAGCTCGAGGTCGCTTTCCGCGCTCATCCCGTCGAGCACGAGGCGCTCCGCGCGCAGCCGCCGCAGTTCGCGCGCCGCGTCCGCGACAGGTTCGATCTCGGCATATTCCTTCGACAGCGCGACCAACCGGTCGGTCGCGAGTTCGCCCGACGACAGCGCCGCCTGCAGCTCATCCCGCCGCGCTTCGATGGCGGCAATGCGATCGTCGGAGATGGTGGGGGTCATAGACACTCAGCCAGCATGTCCGCCAAACTTGGACTACCACCTTCGATCATCCGGTTGATCGACGCATCCGGTCCTCGGCCAGAAATCCCATAGCCTTCATCATTCAGCACGGGCGCGAAAAACCGAACTTCATCGAGGCCGTCTAATTGATCCTCGACAGCAAAGATAAGCTTGGGCTTTAACCGACCAGCTTTCTCGAAACGCCGACTAACTTTTCCCGAAATAAGTGTGTCGGCCGTAAATCCGGCCCTGCGAAGTTGCGCTGCAAATGCTTGAACACGACGGATCGTTTCTGGCTGATTTCCGTCGGCAAGTACGAACACATCGACACGAGAGCTGATGTCAGCCGTAAGTAACATCCCCAACCGCTCAATCCCGGCAGCCCAACCAACCGCCGGCGTATGCGGCCCGCCGAGCGTTTCAATCAGCCCGTCATAGCGGCCGCCGCCCAGCACGGTCCCCTGCGCACCCAGCCGGTCGGTGACGAATTCGAACGCGGTGTGGCGATAATAGTCGAGACCACGCACCAAATGTGGCGCGATTTCATACGCCACGCCCGCCGCGTCGAGCCCTTCGCGAACCTTGCCGAAGAAGTCCTCGGCCTCCCCGCTCAACACCATTTTCGGCGCGGTGTCGGCGGCGGGGCGGTCGCGCGGGTCCTTGCTGTCGAGGATGCGCATCGGGTTCTTTTCGAGGCGCGTCAGGCTGTCCTCGGACAGGTCGCCGCGATGCGCCTCGAAATGCGCGATCAGTGCGGCCCGCCATGCGTCCCGGCTCTCCGCATCGCCCAGCGTGTTGAGCTTCAGCGTCACGCCTTCGCTGATGCCCAGCTCCTTCAGCAGCTGGTCGGCGAAGCACAGCAGTTCGACGTCGGCCGCCGGTTCGGCCGCGCCGATCACCTCGGCGTCTAGCTGGTGAAACTGGCGGAAGCGACCCTTTTGCGGGCGCTCGTAACGAAACAATGGCCCGTGCGTCGCGACCTTCATGGGGGCGTATTGCTGCCAGCCCTCGGTCAGGTACGCCCGCGCGATCCCCGCGGTGAACTCCGGACGCAGTGTCAGCGAGTCCCCGCCGCGATCCTCGAAGGTGTACATCTCCTTCGACACGACATCGGTCGTTTCGCCCAACGACCGCGCGAATACCGCCGTCGCCTCGAACACCGGCACCTCGACCCGGCCGAAGCCATAGAGTCGGCGCACGCGGTCGAACGTCTGCACGACGTGGTGGAACCGGTCGGCCTCTTCGCCGAACATGCTCTGCGTGCCGCGGATGGGGCGTGGGGTTTCGATGCGTGCCATGGGGTGGCGCGCCCATAGTGCGGAAGGTGCATACCGCGCAATCCTCCCGCCCTTTCAGGGCGAGGAACAAGTGGCTAACGTCCACACATGGCGATGAAACCGAAGACGCTTGGACAGAAGCTGGCCCCGCCCCGCTTCATCATGTTCGTCCTTGTCCTGATCATCGCCGTCGGCGCGGCATGGCGGCCGCTCGACCCCGCCCGCGCATTCATCACGGGATTCGACATCGCGTCCGCGATCTTCCTGCTGTCGCTCCTGCCTCTGCTGCGGGCGAGCAGCGCCGCCGAAATGCGCCGCCATGCCCTGGAAAACGATGCGAACCGGGTCGTTCTGCTTGGCGTTGCGACCGTGATTTCGCTCGCGATCCTCGTCGCGGTCGCGATCGAACTCGGCGCGAAGGGCGGCCCCAATGTCGCACTCGTCGTGGCGACCCTCGCGCTCGCATGGCTGTTCGGCAACACGATCTACGCACTGCACTACGCACATCTGTATTATCTGAAAGGTTCGGAAGGCGGCCTCGGCTTTTCGGGCAAGGACAAGACGCCCGAATATTCGGACTTTATCTATTTCGCCTTCACGCTCGGCATGACGTTCCAGACGTCGGACACCGCGGTCGAGACGCGGCAGTTGCGCCGGATCGTGACGGTGCACAGCCTGGCCGCGTTCGTGTTCAACATCGGCGTACTGGCGTTTTCCATCAACGTGCTGGGCAGCGGCAGCAGCTAGACGAGACGCGCAAGGTTGTTACTGTTTCGCGTAACAATAAACCTTCAGGTCGAGTCCCCTCCCATGTTCCTTCGCACCGTTTCCGCCGCCCTGCTCTTCTCTACCGCCGTTCCCGCCCTAGCCGCCAACAGCGCCCCGCAGCCGGTGCCGATCGTCGACACCATCCCGCCCGCGCGCGATGTCGCCTACCCCGGAACGATGGTGCTGAAGGTCGACGCGACCGATCTCGACCGGAACATCTTTACCGTCCAGCAGACGATTCCCGTGGCGAGCGCCGGCCATATGGTCCTGCTGTTCCCGAAATGGCTGCCGGGCAACCATTCGGCGTCGGGCCAGCTCGACAAGCTGGCGAACCTCGTCATCAAGGCGGGTAGCAAGACTTTGGTGTGGAAGCGCGATCCGGTCGACGTTTTCGCCTATCACATCGACGTGCCCGCGGGCACCAAGGTGCTGGACCTGAGCTTCCTGTTTCTCTCCGCGACCGCCGCCGACCAGGGCCGCATCGTGGTCACGCGCGAGATGATGAACGTCCAGTTCAATTCGATGTCGCTCTATCCGGCGGGCTATTTCACGCGCCGCATCCCGGTGTCGGCAACCGTTACCTATCCCAAGGGGTGGCAGGCAGCGACGGCGCTGCGACCCAGATCCACGAACGGCGACACCGTCACTTACGAGACGACCAATTACGAAGTGCTGGTCGATTCACCCGTCTTCGCGGGCAAATATTCCCGCAAGGACGACCTGGGCCACGGCGTCACGCTGAACACGTTCGGCGACACCCCGGCGGAGATCAAGATCACCGACCCGGTGCTGGGCTATCACCGCAACCTGGTCGACCAGTCGCTCAAACTGTTCGGCGCGCGGCATTTCGATCATTACGACTTCCTGTACGCGGTCAGCGACCAGCTGGGCGGCATTGGCCTCGAACATCACCGGTCGACCGAGATCCGCAGCGGATTGGGCTTTCACACCGACTGGGCGGCAAGCCTGCCCAGCCACAACACCGTGGCGCATGAATTCGTACACAGCTGGAACGGCAAGTTCCGCCGCCCGGCCGACCTGTGGACCCCCGATTACCGCATGCCGATGCGCGGGTCGCTGCTGTGGGTGTATGAGGGGCAGACGCAATTCTGGGGCTATGTGCTGGAGGCGCGATCCGGCCTGTCGTCGAAGCAGGACGTGCTCGACAAGCTGGCGAGCATCGCCGCGACGCTCGACACCCGCCCGGCGCGAAGCTGGCGCAGCCTCGACGACACGACCAACGACCCGATCATCTCGCAGCGCCGCCCCAAGGGCTGGCTGAGCAACCAGCGCAGCGAGGACTATTACAACGAAGGCATGCTGATCTGGACCGAGGCGGACGCGATCATCCGGCAGGGGACGAACGGCACAAAGGGCATGGACGATTTCGCCAAGGCGTTCTTCGGCATCAACGACGGCGACTGGGGACAGGTGACCTATACGTTCGACGACGTCGTCACGACGCTGAAAACCGTCTACCCCTATGACTGGAACAAGTTCCTGACCGACCGGACCACGGAAAAGGCCAAGGGCGCACCGCTCGCCGGGTTCGAGCGCAGCGGGTACAAACTCGTCTACACCGACACGCCGACCAACGCGTTTTCGCGCGCGATGAAATCGGCGAAGAACCTGGACCTCAGCTTTTCGGTCGGCTTCACCATCGCCAAGGCGAAGATCACGCTGGTCCAGTGGGACGGCCCCGCCTTCAAGGCCGGTTTGACCGTCGGCCAGGAAATCATCGCGGTGAACGGCGTGCCCTATACCGAGGAAGCGTTGAAGGCCGCGATCACGGCCGCGAAGGGTGGCACCGCGCCGATCCGCCTGACGGTGAAGACCGAAACGCTCGTACGCGACGTCAACATCGACTGGAATGGCGGTCTGCGCTTCCCGCGCTTCGAAAAGGCGGCCGGCGCACCGGATGGCCCTCTCGACCGGCTGCTCGCGCCACGGTGACAGTCTTATTATTGTGCAGTGCGGAATTTTCTTGGGTTGGTAACACTCGCACGCTAGTGGCGCATCCATGAGAATCGACCTGATCCCGGTGGGCGACGATCCCCCCAATTCGCTGAACGTCATCATCGAAGTGCCCGTCGGCGGAGAGCCGGTGAAGTATGAGTTCGATAAGGCGTCGGGGGCATTGTTCGTCGACCGCATCCTGCACACGCCGATGCGCTATCCGGCGAACTATGGCTTCGTGCCGCATACGCTGTCGCCCGATGGCGATCCGCTCGACGCGCTGGTCATCGCCCGTTCGCCGTTCGTGCCGGGCTCGGTCGTGCGTGCGCGCCCGATCGCGGTGCTGAACCTGGAAGACGAAGCGGGCGGCGACGAAAAGCTCATCTGCGTGCCGGATAACAAGACGTTCCCCTATTATGCGGACGTCGGTGAGAAGGACGATTTGCCCCAGATCGTGATGGAGCAGATCGAGCATTTCTTCACGCACTACAAGGATCTGGAAAAGCAGAAGTGGGTGCGCGTCGGCATCTGGGGCGGCGCGGATGACGCGCGCCGCGTCACGCTGGAAGCGATCGAGCGCGCGAAGCTGGCGAAGGCCGCCTAAGCTGAAATATTGAGCGGCCCGGCGGCGAAATCGTCGGGCCGTATTTCATAAACGACATGGATGATCGGCACACCGGCAAGCATGGTTGTCGTGGTTCGATCCGACAGCTTTCCGCCGATCTTTTCCATCGCCCGGCGCGAGCGGACATTGTGTTCGCCCACCAGGAATAGTGCGGCTTCGTAACCGGCATCGAATGCATGCCGGAGCATCAGGCGCTTGACCGCGCGGTTCCATTCACCACCCCAGTATTCGCGCGACATGAATGTCCAGCCGATCTCGACCTCACCAGACTGGATGGGGTCGCGTTCGCTTTCGTAGCGCGATCCGCCGATGATTTTGCCAGTCGACTGGTCGACGAACACGACGGCACCGTTCGACGCTAGCCCCTCGTCGAAATATTTGCGGAACACCGGTTCCTGCCAGCGGTCGTGCGCCGGGTGGACTTCCCAGATCAGCGGATCGGACGCGACCGCGAACAGCGCGTCGAAATCGTCTGCCGCCAGCGGGCGGATCAGCACGCGGTCGTCCGACAGCGTCGGTCGCATCGGCGGGTTCATCATGACGCGAGGTCCTTCAACGCACCGCCGTCGACACGATAGACGGTCCATTCGTCCATCGGCTTCGCGCCGAGCGACTTGTAGAATGCGATCGACGGTTCGTTCCAGTCGAGTACCGACCATTCGAGCCGCGCGCAGCCGCGTTCCAGCGCGAGTTGCGCAAGGCGCTGGAGCAATGCCTTGCCCGCGCCCACGCCGCGCGCCTCGGGTACGACGAACAGGTCCTCAAGGTAGATACCAGGCCGCCCCTCGAACGTTGAAAAATTGTGGAAGAACAGCGCGAAGCCGACCGGTGCGCCGTCGTGATCGGCGATGAGGACTTCGGCCATCGGACGCGGGCCGAACAGGTGATCGCCGAGCGTTGCGCGGTCGAGGCGCACGTCGTCGGCCAAGCGCTCGTACTCTGCGAGTGCGCGGATGAAGCCGATGATCAGGTCGAGGTCGTCGACAGCGGCGGAGCGGATGGAGACGGTCATACAGGCTCGCCCATAAAGCGCGCCGACAGCCGCGGCCAGAGGATGCCGAGCGCCAGGCCCGACATGACGAGCGCGGCGGCCAAAAGCTTCCAGCTTTGCAGCGGTTCGCCCAGCAACAACGCCGATGCGCCCATGCCGAACACCGGCACCAGCAGCGCGAGCGGCGTCACCGTCGCGGCGGGATAACGCGCGAGCAGCCATCCCCAGACGCCATAGCCGAAGATCGTGTTGCCGACCGCCTGCCACAGGATCGCCGCCCAGGTCGCGGCATCGGCGGCGCGTACGCCGGCGGCGATCGCCGGCCATCCCTCGAGCAGCAGCGACAATCCGAACAGCGGCGGGATGGAAAACAGGCTCGCCCAGACGACATAGTTGAGCATGGCGACCTGCCCCGCAGCTCGCGACACCATGTTGCCGCCTGCCCAGGACAGCGCGGCGAGCAGGACCAGGAACAGCCCGCGATAGGTGATGCTGCCGTCCGTATGCGTCAGGATGACGGCGATACCCGCAACCGCCAGCAATAGCGCCGCAATCTGGTAGCCGCGCACGCGTTCGCCGGTCATCGCCATCGAGAGGCCTATGGTGAAAAATACCTGGCTCTGCACCAGCAACGACGCGATGCCCGGCGTGATATCCGCCCGCATTGCTACGAACAGCGCCCCGAACTGCCCCGCGCCGATGAGCACGCCATAGGCCGCAAGGTTCTTCCACGACGCTGCGGGGCGTTTCAGCACGAAAACCAGCGGCACGACTACGGCGGTGAAGCGCAATGTCGCGAAGGCGAGCGGCGGCAGGTGCGCCAGCGCCTGCTTGATCACCACGAAATTGCTGCCCCACACGATCATTACCGCGACCGCGAGCAACAGGTGGACAGGCGTGAGGGTCGCGCGGTTCATACGGCGGCCTCGGCAGGCGACACGTTCGACCGCCTGGCGCGCGCCGCGACGATGCAGCCCGCGACGATCAGCACAGTTCCGCCGATGGTCGCCAGCGTAAGATGCTCGTTATAGAAAATCGCGCCCATGATCGCCGCCCAGATGAAGGCGGTGTATTCGACCGGCACCAGCACCTGCGCCTCGGCCCGCGCATAGGCCCAGCTGAGCAGCAGCAGCGAACAGATGGCCAGCACAGTCGCGAAAGTCAGCATCGGCACATGGCCGAGTGCGGGCAGCACCGCGAAGAACGGCGCGAAGAGCAGCAGCCACAGCGACGTGGTGAGATTCTGGAANNACCGCCGACACGAGGATCGCGGCCACGCCCCAGCCGCTGCCCGGCGGGAAGCTGCCCGTCGCACGGCTGATGAGGATGACGCCGACGCCCGCGATGCCCAGCAGCGATCCGATGACCGATTGCTTGCCGATGGTTTCGCCGAGCAGCACCGCAGCAAGGTAAAGAGCGATTAGCGGCGCGATGAACGACAGCGCGATCCCTTCGGCCAGAGGTACGATCGAAATGCCGTAGAAGAAGCTGACGGCCATTACGCCCGTCACCGCCCCGCGCAGGAAGTGCACTCGCAGCCCCGCCCGGCTCGGCCAGCCGCGTTTCATGAGGAGATAGGGTCCGGCGCAGATCGCAACGCCGATCAGCACGCGCCACAGCATGGCGTTGTACGATCCCATCGCAATCGACAGCCCCTTCATCGCGGCGTCCATCACGGAAAACAGCGCAATGCCAAGGCACGCGGCGGCAAAGGGAATGGCGGTAGAACCGTTACGCGGGGACATCGAACCGCGCGTAGCGATGCACGTTCAGCTACGCCAGTTTACAAGTGAAACTGATTTGTGCGGCCGCACGACTATCCTTTGGGCGTCACCTGGGTCGGCGGGCGCGGTACCCATATTGTACAGGACAGCCCATCGGACGCAGGCGAACCGTCCGGATGGCTGAGCCGTTTGAAGCATCCGCCAAGCGGAAAGGTTCGGGACAGCCAGCGCCCCTCTCCTGCTGGTTCCTGCTCAAAAGGTTTTATCTTCGCCGCCTCGAGGAAATCCCACAGCGCCTTCGCCGGATTGCCGACGCAGATGTATTTGTTCTCTTCCGCCGTACTGCTCACCATGCCGTCGGTTGTGGCATTCTCCACGCATGCTTCCATCATGCCCGGCATGCGCTCTGGAAAAGGTGCCGCCGCAGCCAGCGAGAGCGCGATCAGGCTCATCAGGCGGCCCGCGCGACGCTGGTCCCGGCCTCGATTTCAGCCGCCTTCGCCTCGACCAGCTTGACGATGTGCTCGATCATGTCGGCATCCTGGATAGTATGGTCGGTCACGCCCGACAGATAGATCATATGCTTGCCGTTGCCGCCGCCGGTCAGTCCGATGTCGGTTTCGCGCGCCTCGCCGGGGCCGTTGACCACGCAACCGAGGACCGACAGCGACATCGGCGTGCGGATGTGCTGCAGCCGCTCCTCGAGCGCCTGGACAGTGCGGATGACGTCAAAGCCCTGCCGCGCACAGCTGGGGCAACTGACGACGCGGACGCCGCGATTGCGGATGCCGAGGCTTTTCAGGATCTCGAACCCGACACGCACTTCCTCTTCGGGTTCGGCCGAGAGCGACACGCGGATGGTGTCACCGATACCGTACCAGAGCAGGCTGCCGATGCCGATCGACGACTTGACCGTCCCGCCGACGAACCCGCCCGCCTCGGTAATGCCCAGGTGCAGCGGGCAATCGACCGCCTCGGCCAGCTGCTGGTAGGCGGCGACCGCGAGGAAGAAGTCCGACGCCTTCACCGCGACCTTGTATTCGTGGAAATCATGGTCCTGCAGCAGCTTGATATGGTCGAGCGCGCTTTCGACCAGCGCATCGGGGCATGGCTCGCCGTATTTTTCGAGCAGGTCCTTTTCGAGGCTGCCCGCATTCACGCCGATGCGGATCGAACAGCCGTTGGCCTTGGCCGCGCGTACGACCTCAGCCACGCGTTCGGACGAACCGATGTTGCCGGGGTTGATGCGCAGGCACGCCGCGCCAGCATCCGCCGCTTCCAGCGCGCGCTTATAATGGAAATGGATGTCGGCGATGATCGGCACGCGTGCCGCACGCACGATCTTGCCCAGCGCCGCGGTGCTGTCGGTATCGGGGCACGACACGCGGATCAGGTCGGCGCC
>DDFE01000084.1:0-2113 GCA_002336985.1 Sphingomonadales bacterium UBA1936 | reverse complement strand
GCATCGCCGCCGACGGGGACGTTGCCGACCATGATCTGGCGGGACTTACGGCGTGTGATATCGCGCCACGGACGGATGGAGGACATGCCCGCGCCTTTACCCGTTCGCGGGCCGCAATCCAAGCCAGTCCCGCACCGCAGCAATACGCCGCAAAACGAGCCATTCGGCGAGCAGCACGCCGCCCAGTGTCAAGGCAAGCATGGGCAACATGGCAGCGAGCACGACGACGATCACAACGACGCCGCCAATTCTCGCTGGTACAGCGGGAACCGGCGGTGCACCGAACCGGCTCTCGGGGCGGCGGCGCCACCACAATATGATACCCGAGACCGCCAAGCAGATGAGCATCAGCGCCGTCAGCAGTCCGGCCAGCTGATTCACCCAGCCGAACAGCGCGCCTTCGTGCCACGCGATGCCATAGGCGACCGCCTGGTCGATCGGATGCTTGTCCCCCTGCCCGCTGCGGCCGATCTCGCGACCGGTGTCCGCGTCGTAGCTGATCACCACACGCAGTGGCCGGTCCTGTGTGTCCGACTTGACCGTCCATGCCATCGACGTGCCCATGCGATCGGGTGCGCCTGGCGGCCGGACCAGCACGGGCGCCGCCAGACGCTCTGCCCGCGCCTTGGCAACGATCAAATCGAGGC
The DNA here is from genome assembly GCA_002336985.1 of Sphingomonadales bacterium UBA1936. GTDB lineage: Bacteria > Pseudomonadota > Alphaproteobacteria > Sphingomonadales > Sphingomonadaceae > Sphingomonas_O. Next base: position 1,466 of record DDFE01000084.1, on the reverse strand, counting down.
CAGGCGCATCGGGTTCGGCCATCCGGCGCAACATCGCGGCATGGTCGTGTTCGGCATGCTCCGCGCCGATCTTCCAGTCGGTCTTGCCCTTCACCCAGCCCATCTGCGTACGCGCGGTTTTGAATGCATCGCCCCAGACGCCAGCCCAGGGGAGTGCGGTGACCAGTAGGATCATTGCGAGTCCTGACACCCAGAATCCCGTTACCGCGTGAAGATCGCGCCACAGCGCGCCCTTCGCAAAACGTGGCCACACGACACCCGCCATCAATCGTCCACGCGGCCACCAGAGATAGAGCCCGCTCAGGATCATGACGATCGCCCAGCTTCCGGCCGTTTCGACGATCCAGGAGCCGATCTTTCCCGCGAACAATTCGCCATGGATGCGCTGAACGATTGCGCTGATGAATGTGTCGGGATCGATGCTGCCCAACACGCGTCCCTGCGGGGAGACATAGACGTCGCGCATGGTACCGTCGTCGAGGCCCAGGTGCACCATCGGGGCATCGCCGGTCTGGGCGGGCAGGCGATAGGAATCGAAATGGCTGCCGGGGAAAGCGGCAAGCGCGGCGTCGACCTGCACCGAGGGTGCGACCGCGCCCGTCTGCGACTGGTTCTGGAAGGCGCGCTCCTGCCAGCGGTCGAGCTGCGGCTTGAACAGGAAGATTCCGCCCGTGACCGACAGGATGATGATGAACGGCAACACGAACAGCCCGGCGTAGAAATGCCAACGCCAGATGGTGCGATAGAGCGCGTTTGCCTGAGGTGTGCGGACCGCCATCAGAGCCTCCATCCCGCTTCGACGACGAAGGTTCGCTGCGGATAGGGGTGGAAGACCCAGGCGCGATCGTTGGTGATGTTGTCGACGCCCGCCGAGACGCGCAGGTGGTCGGTGGCCGACCAGTTTACGCGCGCATCGAGCGCGAACAGTTCCGACGTATAACCGAATGTGTCGCCCTGCTGCGTGCCGAGCAGGTCGGTGTTCGGACGGCTGGCGTAACGCGCGCCCAGCGTACCCTGCAACTTGGGCGTCACAGCATACCGCAGCGTCCCGTTCAGCCGCCAGCGCGGGATGCGGGGAAAGAAGACGCCCTCCGATGCGGGCAGCGCCGTGTTGCGGATGGTACGGCTGTCGTTCCACGCCGCATTCGCCTCGACATCCAGCGCGCCGAGATGCGCCTCGCCGATCAGTTCCAAGCCGTATTGGCGGGTGACCTCGATATTCTTGAACGACGATGTGACGACGCCGAACTGGTTGAATCCGGTCACCGAAAAGATCGTATCGCGCACCCGCTGGTAAAAGGCGGAGGCAGTCAGTTTCACCGCACCGAAGTCGCGGGCGAGCAGCAGGTTCGCGTCCTCGCTCTTTTCCGGCTTCAGGTTCGGATCGAAGCTGTTGGCATTGAAGCTGCCGTCGCCGTTCAGACTGCCTTGGAACAGTTCGCCGACAGTCGGAAAGCGCGTCGCCG
>DDFE01000035.1:21337-22489 GCA_002336985.1 Sphingomonadales bacterium UBA1936 | reverse complement strand
TTCATGCTCGCGCATCCGTTGGAGGACGCGGCCGTCGATCTTGCCGACTATGTCGCCGAATGGAAATGGGATGGCATCCGCGTCCAGATCGTCCATGTCGCTGGCCAAACGCGCCTTTACAGCCGGGGTGGCGACGATGTGACCGGCAGTTTCCCCGATGTCGCGAACGCGGTAACGGTCGATGGCGTATTCGATGGCGAACTGTTGGTGCGCGGCGCATTTCAGGGCGGCGAGGCGGCGAGCTTCAATGCGCTCCAGCAGCGCCTTGGGCGCAAGAATGTGTCTGCGAAGATGCTGGCCGACTATCCCGCCTTCGTCCGCCTCTACGATATCCTGTTCGACGGCCTGGAAGACCTGCGCGCCCTGCCCTGGACCGAGCGGCGGGCGCGTCTCGAAACGCTGATGCCGCGCTTCGACCCCGAACGCTTCGACCTGTCGGCAGTGATCGATGCCACCGACTTCGCACATCTCGAGACAATTCGCGCGGGCGCCCGCGGCGCTGCGATCGAAGGCGTGATGCTGAAACGCCGCGACAGCCCCTATGTCACCGGACGACGCGTCGGGCTGTGGTACAAGTGGAAGCGTGACCCGCTGACCGCGGATTGCGTGATGATGTACGCGCAGCGCGGCAGCGGGAAGCGCTCGTCCTTTTATTCGGACTACACGTTCGGCTGCTGGACCGAGGAGGGGGAGTTGCTTCCCGTCGGCAAGGCTTATTCGGGTTTCACCGATGCCGAACTAAAGGACCTCGACCGCTTCGTCCGCCAGCACACGATCGCGCGCTTCGGTCCCGTGCGCGAAGTCGAGAAAACGCTGGTCCTCGAAGTCGCGTTCGACTCGATCCACCAGTCGTCGCGTCACAAATCGGGCGTCGCCATGCGCTTTCCCCGTATCCATCGCATCCGCACCGACAAGCCCGTCGCAGAGGCGGACCGTATCGAAACGCTCAGGCGAATGGTGACTTGATCACTTCATCCCGAAATCGGTGAAGACGACCAGCTTGCCGTCGCGGAAGGTGGTCTGCAGGCTGCTGCCGTCGGTATTCGCCCATGAAATCGACTCGGTGCCGTTCTCGGAATTTCCGATTTCGCCCTCGCGACCCATGATGGCTTTCACCTCGTCGTAGGTCATGCCTTCCTTCAGCTTGGCGAC
>DDFE01000035.1:19784-21285 GCA_002336985.1 Sphingomonadales bacterium UBA1936 | reverse complement strand
ATGCGGCCAGAATGATGAAACGCATGGCTATCCCCTTGTTTCGGCAAGCATGCGCGCAGCCCGCCCAAAGCTCAAGCCGTGGTCAGAGGAGCAACCGGACCCCGACGATGGCGAGCGTTACCGCCAGGATCGGCGTCAGCACGCGTTCCGACACCCGCGTCGCGATCAGGCTGCCAACAATGATCCCCGGGATCGACCCGATCAACAGCGAGCCCAAAAGCCCGAAATCGACCGAACCCTGATACCAATGCCCCATGCCCGCCAGCAGGGTCAGCGGCACCGCATGGGCGATGTCGGATCCGACCAGCCGATTGGTCGGAAGCCCGGGGTAGAGGATGATCAGCGCCGTCATGCCAAGGGCCCCCGCCCCGACCGACGTCAGCGATACCATCACGCCCAGAATCGCACCGAGAATGACCGTCGCAATGCCGACATGGCCGTGTGCGACCGTACCCACCACGGGCGTCAGCGATGCGACGATCCGGCGGCGGAAGAACATCGCGATCGCAGTCATCACCAGCACGACACCGAGCACCACTGAAATGATATGCCCGACGTCCTGCATGCGGTCACGCGCGCCCGCGAGAAAAAACAGCGTTACCAAGCTCGCGGGCATGCTGCCGGTCAGCAGCCGCCAGACCACGCGCCATTCGACCGTATCGCGCCAGCCGTGCACGGTCGTGCCGGCAGCCTTGGTCGCTGACGCGTAAAGCAGGTCGGTCCCGACGGCCGTCGCGGGATGGAAGCCGAACAGCAGGACCAGCAGGGGCGTCATCAACGATCCGCCACCGACGCCGGTCATGCCGACCAGCAGACCGACCGCAACTCCCGCCAGTGAATAAAGTGGATTTATGATCGCCGTGCCCGCCCGAAATGAGCGTGCACCATGTCAGACACGCGGGCGGATGCAAAACAGCGATATCTTTGCCACCGACAAGCTTTCGAATGCGCTTTTGATCGACGCTCGTCGATGTCCCATTGCACCGGTAGAAACACGCTATCGCGAACTATTGTTTTAAGTCATTCTCCCATGTGGAGAGGCAAAAGCCATGAAGACGTTCGCCCGCACCGTATGGATCGCCTGCACGATCATCGCGTCACCGGCCCTCGCGCAAACCGAACCGCCCCCGACGCCTGCTCCAGCCTATGAGCCGACGACCGTCGTCGATACAGGCAGGGACAGGTTCCAGCGCATGACCGTGCCGGTCATCGTGGACGGCAAAGGACCGTACCAATTCGTGGTCGACACCGGCGCCGACCGGACGGTCGTATCGCGCGAACTGGCGAAGGATCTGAAACTCGCCGCTTCGGGATCCGCAATCATGCACTCGATGGCGGGCGTCGGAGAGGTAAACACCGTCCATCTTGAAAACTTCGAGGTCGGCGGTCGTAACAACAAAGGGATCAAGGCTCCCGCGCTCGCGCAGGAACATCTGGGCGCGAGCGGGCTAGTCGGTGTCGACAGCCTGAAGGGGCGCCGGGTCGTCATGGACTTCAAGAA
>DDFE01000035.1:13712-19732 GCA_002336985.1 Sphingomonadales bacterium UBA1936 | reverse complement strand
GTCTCGTCGATGCGGCTCGGCGGATTCACCATGACGAATGTCGGCGTCGTGTTTGCCGATGTGCACCCATTCAAGCGGTTCAACCTGTTGAAACGCCCTGCGATGCTGCTGGGCATGGACACGTTGCGCGCATTCCAGCGGGTTTCCGTCGATTTTGCGGAAAAGAAAGTACGCTTCCTGCTGCCCGATCAGAGCTCGGTCGACCAGTCGCGGCTGGCCGAAGATAGTCGCGCACTATCGAAGGTTGCGGGTTGAGATAACCGGCCTTGTCTTGACCGGATCCCGACTCTATCCGCAGGGAATGGTTCGCTTTTCGTTCGCATCGCGGGAGTTCGTCGCGCTGACGGGTGGCGCATTGTGGTGGCCGGAACGGAACGCGCTTCTCGTGGCGGACCTTCACCTGGAAAAGGGAAGCTGGTTCGCGCGCAGCGGGCAGATGCTGCCGCCCTATGATTCAATGGCGACGCTTGCCGACCTGACCGCGCTGGCGGCGGCGACCGATGCCGCCGAAATCTGGTGCCTCGGCGACAGCTTTCACGATGCGGCCGGGTGCGAACGCCTGTCCGCGGGCGCGCAGCAGATGCTGACCGCGCTGACCGCCTCGCGCGATTTCATCTGGGTGACCGGCAATCACGACGCGGGCGGGGTGATCGACCGCTGCGGCGGGCGCATCGTCGAGGAGGCGGTCGTTGGCGGTATCGTTCTACGTCATGAAGCAGATCCTGGTGAGGGCCGCCCCGAAATGTCGGGCCATTTCCATCCCAAGCTGCGTGTCACCCAGCGCGGCAAGAACATCGCCCGCCGCTGTTTCGTTGCGAGCGCGACCAAGCTGATCCTGCCCGCATTTGGTGCGCTGACTGGCGGCCTCGATGCGCATCATCCCGAAATCATTCGCGCGGTCGGCCTCGACGCTTACGCGCTGGTCCCTGTCGCCAACCGGATGTTGAGCTTCCCGCTCGCGGCTTGAATTCTTACCTCGTCATCCCCGCGAAGGCGGGAATCCAACTCCCGCCGTTCGTTCAGGAGTTGGATCCCCGCCTTCGCGGGGACGACCAAAAATAGAACTCAGGCCGACGGCTTCGCGCTCCACAGCGCTGGAAATGTCTTCTGTANNACCAGCGGCTTGCCCCAGCTTTTGGCGGCATCCAGTTGGCCGATATAGGCTTGCGCGACGCGGCGTTGCTCCGCGTCCTGCGGAAAGATTGCCGAACGATAGCTGGTACCTGTGTCCGGTCCCTGCCGGTTCAACTGGGTCGGATCATGCGCAACCGAGAAATATACGCGCAACAGCGTCGCGTAGCTCACCTGCCGCGGATCGTAGGTGATGCGAACCGCCTCCGCATGGCGCGTCGCCTCGCTGCTCACAGCATCGTAGGTCGCATCGGTCGCGCTGCCCCCGGCGTAACCGGAAACGACCGATTGCACGCCCTTCACATGGCTGAACACGGCCTCCATGCCCCAAAAGCATCCGCCGGCGAGAACCGCGACAGCGCGTGGCGCGGCGGTCGTGGCATCGGTCGTCGAAACCGGGACCAATCGGGTCGACTCAGCCGCCATTGCGGGCAGGATCGCCTGCCCGGCGACCAGGACACCACCCATCAGGGCCAATCCCGCCACGAAACGCGGGATCATCGGATGTAGACTGCCATCGGCAGCGCTACGGTCGCAAAACCGACGAGAAAATTGCGGACATAATCCTGGCGGAACAGGCTCAACATGGCGGTCACTCGCTGTTGCTCTCTTACGATATACGTAAGATGCGCCGCCGTGGTTTCACCTGCCCTGAACGCGAAATTTATCTGGGCTTCAGGAAAGGTCCGCACACGCCTGCTGGATACGCGTGCAAGCGTCGATGAGGACATCGTCCGACGTCGCATAGCTGACCCGGAACGCGGGGCTGAGGCCGAATGCGTTGCCCGGCACTGCCGCCACGCGCACGCCATCGAGGAAATAATCGATCAGGTCGGCATCGGTCTCGATGACCTTGCCCTGTGGCGTCTTCTTGCCGATGCCGCCGGTGACGTCGGGATAGACGTAGAAAGCACCCTCGGGCGTTGGGCAATGAATGCCGGGCGCTTCGTTCAGCATGCGCACGACCAGGTCGCGGCGCTTCTGGAAAGCGACATTGCGCTCTTTCAGGAACGATTGGTCACCATTGAGCGCCGCCACCGCTGCGGCCTGAGAGATCGAGCTCGGGTTCGACGTGGACTGCGACTGCAGCTTCGCCATCGCCTTGATCAGCCAGGCCGGCCCGCCTGCGTACCCGATGCGCCAGCCGGTCATCGCATAGGCCTTCGAACAGCCATTCACGGTCAGCGTCCGGTCGTAAAGATCGGGCGCGACCTGCGCGATCGTCGCGAACGGCGTCGGCGCGTACCAGACATGCTCGTACATGTCGTCGGTCAGCACCATGACGTGCGGATGGCGGCGGATGACCTCTGCCAGCGCGAGCAGTTCGGCGGCGCTGTACGCCGCGCCGCTGGGGTTCGACGGCGAGTTGAGCAGCACCCATTTCGTGCGCGGCGTGATCGCGGCGTCGAGCTGTTCGGGCAGTATCTTGTAAAGCTGGTTCGCACCCGCCGAGATGATGACCGGCGTGCCGCCCGCGAAGTTGATGATATCGGGATAGCTGACCCAATAGGGCGCGGGGATGATGACCTCGTCGCCCGGCCCGACGGTCGCGACGAAGGCGTTGAACAGCGTGTGCTTGCCGCCGACGTTCACGCTGATCTCGTTCGCGGCATAGGTCAGGCCGTTGTCGCGCTTGAACTTGCCCGCGATCGCCGCCTTCAGCTCAGGCGTCCCGTCGACCTCGGTGTAACGCGTCTTGTTCGCGTGGATGGCCGCGATGGCGGCGTCCTTGACGAAATCGGGCGTGTCGAAATCGGGTTCGCCCGCCGACAGGCCGATCACGTCGATACCCTCACGCTTCATCGCGGCGACACGGCCGGTCATGGCGAGCGTGGGCGATGGTGTGATGCGGTCGAGTGCAGCGGACGTCTGGGCCATGAATCAATTCCCCTTGGGCGGGGTGGCCTATAGCCCCGTCAGCCGCGCGGGCAACAGGCCGCGAAGCGAATTTCCGATGGAAAAGCCCTGTGCGAGGTCGTCGAGACGCAATTCGCTTTCAAATGCGCGGCCCTGGTCGATCAGTTCGTTACGGAGCATGCCGCCCATCAAGCCGGTGCTTACCGGCGGAGTCAGCAACGTGCCGTCGCGTTCGACGAAGATATTGGTGAAACTGCCCTCGGTCACGCGACCATCCGGCAAGGCGAAGATGACTTCGAACGCATCCCCGCGCGCATCGTCGAGGAAACGGCGGCTGGTCGTCTTGTGCCGCAGGCGGAAATCGTCCGGCGACACCGGCAACCTCGCCACGCGCACGGCTACCGGCCCTTGCGGCAACGGCGGCACGGGTTTGACCTCCACCGCCATCCGGCCGCTGGGAGACAGCATCAGGCGGACGCGCCCGGCATCGCGCAGCCGGAAAGTGGCCGCCTGCAATTCGTTGCGCGCGGCATGCCGGTCGAACGCAAAACCGAATGCTTCGGCGCTTGCCTTCATCCGCAACAGATGCCGTTCCAGCCTGATGATGCCTTCCATCGGGTCGAACAGCATCGTTTCGATCAGGTCGAAATTACGGTCGCTGCCGACGAACGCGCCCTTGGCCAGGCACTCGCGCCATTCCGCATTCGCGACCGAGTCGGCAACGATCCCCGATCCCAGCCCCAGCCGTGCGGTGGACGCGCCATCGTCGAGCACCAGCGTGCGGATCGCCACGTTGAACGCCGCGTCGCCATTCGGGTCGAGCCGCCCGATTGCACCCGTGTAAGCCCCGCGCGGGCTGTCCTCGACATTGCGGATCGCCGCCATCGCGATGATCTTGGGCGCGCCGGTAATCGACCCGCACGGAAAGAGCGTCGCCAGCGTGTCGACGGCGTCATGGTCGTCCGCCAGCTGCGCCTCGACCGTGGACGTCATCTGGTGCAGCGTCGGGTAAGTTTCGACATGGTAGAGTTCGGGCACTTCCACGCTGCCCGGCATCGCGACCCGCGACAGGTCGTTGCGCAGCAGGTCGACGATCATCAGGTTTTCGGCCCGCTGTTTGGGGTCTGTCCGCAGTTCGGCCGCCGCATGCGCATCGTCGAGCGGATCGGCCGCACGCGCCGCCGTCCCCTTCATCGGCCGCGTGCGAATGGTGCGGCCCTTCACGGAAAAGAACAGCTCGGGCGACAGCGACAACAGCCATTGCGTTCCCGTGGCGACGACAGCCCCGTATCCGGAGGCCGACCGCGACCGGAGCCCCGCGTAAAGCGCCAACGGATGCCCCATCGTTTCGACAGCCGTCCGGAACGTCAGGTTCGCCTGGTAGAGATCGCCCGCCGCGATCATCTCGCGCACGGTATCGAGCTTCCTCGTATAGGTTGCCTCATCAAGGTCGGGCACCGGCGTTCCGAGCCAGGCCCCCGCTGCGTCCGGCAAACGTGCGAGAAGGTCGTCCGCCGCAATCTCCTCATAATCGCGGAACAGGCCGAACCACAGCAGCGGCACGTCGAGTGAAACCGGGGGCAGCGCGGCCAGCTTGCGCTCGACCGCAAAGCCCGTCTCGTAAGACACAAACCCGGCCGCATGCAGCCCGCCCCGTGTCGCCGTCTTCAGCGCAGCAAGCGCCTTGGGCACGTCGACTGCCTTGCGCGTAACGACGATCTCCACCGGGTCGGTGTAGAGCCGCGCGGGCGCCGCTTCATCGGCACGGGCGTCATCGAGCAGGACAAAGGGTGGCACAAAGCTCACATGCCTCACATGACATCCGATGACGCGCCTTGCCACCCCCAAGCGTCATCCATGTGCGATGCAGCGTGTGTTTGTGGCAACCCTCGCCTAAGGTGCGGCCCATGGTTGCCAGCACATTCGACCTTTTCAAGATCGGCGTCGGCCCGTCGTCGTCGCACACCATGGGGCCGATGACGGCAGCCGCGGATTTCGTCGGCCGGCTGCGCGATACCGGTACACTGGAGCGCGTCGCGCGCGTCGACGTCGCGCTTTACGGATCGCTGGCGCTGACCGGTCAGGGGCACGCGACCGATCGCGCCGTCCTGCTGGGCTTGTCGGGCGAACGCCCGGCTTCGCTCTGTCCGGATCGTGCGGATGCGACCGTTGCCGCGATCCGCAGCGACAGGCGGCTGTCACTCGGCGGCACGCACGTCATCGCNNATGCGCTTCGCCGCGTTCGATGCAGAAGGCGGGGAGATTGCGACGCGCACTGCTTATTCGGTCGGCGGCGGTGCCGTGGTTTACGAGGAGGACATCGCGCGCAACGCACCGCCGGAAGCGCTGGCCGACGTGCCGCACAGTTTCTGTTCGGGAGACGAACTCCTCGCGAAGTCGGAAGCCACCGGCCTGTCGATCGCGGGGATGATGCGCGAGAACGAACTCGCTGCGTTGTCGCCCGAACAGCTTTCGGCCCGTCTCGCGGAGATTCGCGATGCCATGTCGGCGTGCATAGACCGCGGTGTCGCCATCGGTGGCATCCTGCCCGGCGGTCTGCAGGTGAAGCGCCGCGCGCCCGGCATCCTGAAGCAACTCATCGAGCGACAGGAGCGCGCGCTGGCGGATCCGCTGACCGTCATCGACTGGGTCAATCTCTGGGCGCTCGCGGTGAACGAGGAGAATGCGGCCGGGGGCAAGGTCGTGACGGCACCCACCAACGGCGCGGCGGGCATCATCCCGGCCGTACTCCGATATTATGAGCGTTTCGCCCCCGGCGCCTGCAAGCGCGGCGTGGAGGATTTCCTGCTCACAGCCGCCGCCATTGGGTCGCTGTTCAAGGAGAACGCCTCGATCTCAGGAGCCGAGGTCGGTTGCCAGGGCGAAGTCGGCGTCGCCTGTTCGATGGCGGCAGCGGGCCTTGCGGCAGCGCTGGGCGCAACCCCGATGCAGGTCGAAAACGCCGCAGAGATCGGTATGGAACACAACCTCGGCCTGACCTGCGATCCCGTGGCGGGGCTGGTCCAGGTGCC
>DDFE01000035.1:0-13661 GCA_002336985.1 Sphingomonadales bacterium UBA1936 | reverse complement strand
CTGGCGGTAAACGTGGTGGAGTGTTGATGCGGGGTGTGATGCGACATTGGACATGGGCGGTCCCGGCCTTTGCCTGGATCCTGCTTGCGGCCAGTTTCGGCGGTGTCGCGCCCATCGCGCTGCTCAGCACCGCACTGATCCTGACCGTCCTTGCTGCCGTCCACCACGCAGAACTCATCGCGCACAAGGTCGGCGAACCCTTCGGCACCTTCGTACTTGCGATCGCGGTTACCGTCATCGAACTCGGGCTGATCGTGACGCTGATGTCGGCGGGCAAGGCCGGCGCGGAGACACTCGCGCGCGACACGGTGTTCGCGGCCGTCATGATCATTCTAAACGGCCTGGTCGGAGTCTGCATCCTGATCGGCGCGATCTACCACCGCGAACAGATTTTTCAGCAGACCGGCGTCAGCGCGTCGCTCGCCACGCTCTGCGCGCTGACGGTGCTGACGCTCGTCCTGCCCAATTTCACGCTGACGACGCCCGGCCCGATCTATTCATCGTCGCAACTCACCTTCGTCGCGATCGTCTCGTTCCTGCTCTACGCAACATTCGTGTCGGTGCAGACGGTGCGTCACCGCGACTATTTCCTGCCGCCAAAATCGAAGGCGCCCGATCTCGACGTCCACGCCGACCCGCCGACGACGCAGGCGGCGGTCTTCTCGTTCGCGCTGCTCATCGCTTGCCTCGGCGCCGTCGTGCTGCTGGCGAAGGGCCTGGCACCCGTGATCGAACAGGGCGTCGCCAATGCCGGTGCGCCGCACAGCGTGGTGGGCGTTATCATTGCCGCGCTCGTCCTGCTCCCCGAAAGCGTGGCGGCGGTCCGTGCGGCGGCTGCCAATCGCCTGCAAACCAGTCTCAACCTGGGTCTGGGGTCCGCGCTCGCCACCATCGGTCTGACCATTCCGGCTGTCGCGGCGCTCTCGCTGATGGCCGACTTGCCGATCACGCTCGGCCTCGATGCCAAGAGCATCATCCTGCTGTTCCTGACGCTGCTCGTCTCGACGCTGACCCTCGGCACGGGCAAGACGACGATCCTGCAGGGGGTCGTCCATCTGGTGATCTTTGGCGTCTACCTGTTCCTGACGGTCGTGCCTTGATCGTCATTCGCGACGAATTGCCCGGCGATGCCGATGTCATCCGATCGCTGACAACCCAAGCGTTCCGCGATGCGCCCCACAGCAGCGGGACCGAAGCCGCGATTGTCGATGCCCTGCGTACAGCACGGTGCCTGACGGTTTCGCTTGTCGCCAAAACACAAAATGACGGTGTGATCGGCCATGTCGCGTTTTCCCCCATCACCATCGATGGCGTTGCCGCGCACTGGTATGGCCTCGGCCCGGTCTCGGTCCGCCCCGACCGGCAGAAACAGGGCATCGGCGCGGCGTTGATCGAGGCCGGTCTCGAAAGATTGAGAGATCTGCGCGCCGACGGGTGCGTCGTGCTGGGCGATCCGAACTATTACGAGCGCTTCGGATTCATGTCCGATCCCGTCTTCGCTTACGCAGATATCCCGGCCGAATATTTCCAGCGGCTTGTGTTCCACGGACCTGCTCCGGCGGGATTAGTGGCTTATCACGCCGCATTCGAAGCCGTTGCTTGACAGAACAATAGCGGGAGCGGAGCGTTGAGCGCCTGCCTTCATCGGGAGACTCACCATGTGCGATAACGACATTCACCCCGGCCTGGTCGAAGACTGGGACGTCACGCGCCGTACCTTCATGGCGGCAGGCGCGGTTGCCGCCGGTGGCATCTCGACCGTCGCGAATGCGCTGACCATGGTGGCGATCGGCGAGAAAGACGTCACGATAAAGACGCCCGACGGTTCGGCGGACGCCGCATTGTTCTATCCCGAGGGCAAGGGGGCATGGCCCGCCGTGCTCGCGTGGCCCGACATCATGGGCCTGCGCCCGGTCTTCCGCGAAATGGGCAAACGGCTTGCCGGGCAAGGCTATGTTGTGCTGGTCGTGAACCCGTTTTACCGCAACAAGAAGGCACCGGTCCTGTCGGGCGCCATCGACTTCAACGACCCGGAAACGCGCAAGGTCCTGATGAGCTATCGCGCGGCGATCACCGATGAGGGCACCGACAAGGACGCCGTCGCCTATCTCGCGTTCCTCGACGCGCAGCCGCAGACCGACAAGCGCAAGAAGGCGGGCGTGCAGGGTTATTGCATGGGCGGCCCGCTGTCGTTCCGCACTGCCGCGGCAGTTCCGGGCCGGATCGGCGCGGTCGGCAGTTTCCATGGCGGCGGGCTGGTCACCGACAAGCCCAGCAGTCCGCACCTGCTGATCCCGAAGACGAAAGCAGCCTATCTCGTCGCGGTGGCACAGAACGACGATGCCCGTGCGCCGGGGGACAAGGACACGCTGAAGGCCGCGTTCGCCGCCGCCAAGCGCCCTGCGACGGTGGAGGTCTATCCCGCCGATCACGGTTGGTGCGTGCCCGGCAGCCAGGCCTACCTCGAGGCGCCGGCCGAAAAGGCCTGGGCCGAGCTTACGAAACTCTACAAGGCGAACCTGGTCTAGGCGGCATCACCAGTCGGGTATGTCGATGGCGAGGCGGCGGTGAAACAAGAGTGCGATGACGCCCGCCAGCGCCATCGCCGCACCACCGGCAAACATGACAAGCGAAGCATGGCGGTCTGAAAGCGCCGGTGCGAGCATCGCCAGTATCAGCGTTGTGGCGACCTGCGGAAGGACCGTCGAAAAAGCGAAGAGGCGAACCCGCCGAGCGCCCTGTCCTTCCGGCGCGGTGGCGCTCACCAGCGCATAGGGAATCGATGAAAGGCTGGCCCAGGCGATCCCGACACTGGCAAAGGTGAGCAGCAACATCAGACCTGCGGGATGCAGCCCGAGCGCCGCGATAGCACCTCCACCGGCCAGCAATGCGCAACCGTGTACCCGGCCTGCGTCGAACCGGCGGATCAGGCCGGGCACCGCAAAGGACAGGATCGTTCCAAACAGGGCGTAGAGCGAAAAACAGATGGCGACCGTCGTTGCCGCCGACAGGTAATTGGCACCAGCCTCACTGCCCTCGGCAACGGTCGGAACGGCATAGACCCACAGGCAGAACATTGCGCTCCAGCTGAGAAACTGGATGACGAACAGTAATGGCAGCACGCGCACTCCGGATGTTCCCGGAGCGGTCATCCCAGGAAATTGCTCAGGATATCGGGGTGAAAACCCCATTTCGCGAAGCCGCAGATCCCCATGAAAATGCCGAACGCGCCGAAAGCCCATGCGCCGAACAACAGGCCCGAACTTTCGGCCAGCGCCGCGACCGCCGCCATGGAGATCGCCGTCGAAATCAGGGCGTCGCTGGCGTCGAACTGGTCGTCGTGAACGTTCAGCGCGTCATAATCGTGGGCCTGGGCCATGGCCTGCGCCTGGAGTTTCGGGGCGGCCGCACGATATTTGGCGATATCGGTATCAAGCTTGGCCATCGATGTTTGCGCGGCCGTCCTTCCCGCGTCGGACGCACCGGCCGCCAGGACGCCAATCTCCGTCCGCGCGGTTTCGGCGATGTGCAGTTTGGTCTTGGTCGCCTGATACTCGCCCCAGCTGTCCACTGAATCGGCTTTCGCCTGCTGCATCGCCTGGACGATGTTGCCGTCCTTGATGTTGCACAGACCCGTGAACACCGAGAGGATGACCACGGTAATCGCGACCAGCTTGTTGAGCCGCTTGTCCTTCGCTTCCGCGCTGACTTCTATGTCCATGCCGTCGCTCCCGATCGCCGCCGCTACACCCAAGGGTGGCCGGTGCCAATGATCAGCGCAGCACGCCCCGCGCCGTCATCATCCGCGAATACCAGGCAAAGAACACAAGCAGCGCGGTGATCACGGCGCTGACGATCGCCATTTGTTGCCCCATCAGCGCGCCACCATTGGTCAGCACATATTCGTAGAACAGGTGAACCGCGAAGGCAGCCAGCGACAGGACGAAAACCGGATAGGCAAGGCGCCTGCGCATGAGCAGCAGAATCGAGGCGATGAATGCCGCGAAAACCCCGATCGCCCAGATGGCCGTCGCCCAGCCCGGCATGCCCAGGTAATGCGCGATCTGCGGCGGCGTCATGCCCGCGCTTTCGAGATATTTGGCGCCCTGCGCCATCGCCATGGTGAAATCGAACACGCCGATGGCGTTGAACAATACGGCGACAATGCCGACCGCCCACAGGTGCCATGGTGCCTTGATGGATGCTTCGGTCATCGAACTCTCCCCCAAAGAGTGATTGCGTGGAAGCTACGCTTGATCGGACAGCGAGGCAACGCAGGGTCCGGCGATCGAAAATCCTTTCCTACACGTGGTCGTCGTGCATGATGGCGGCATGATCGAACCACAGACGCGACAGCGCACCGGCATTTTATACCGTTTATGTGTATACTTCGGCGGAATTCTGCCATTTCTGATCGGCGTCTCGCCGGTTCTGGCGCAACCGGTTTCGCCAGCAGTCCAAGCCCGTATCGACCGCATCCTGAAGGCGACGCCGCTGATCGACGGGCATAACGACCTGCCCGAACAGCTGCGCGACAATTACCAGAACGATGTCGAGGGGACCGACGTTTCCGCGGACGGCGACAAGCTGCCCAAACCGCTGATGACCGATATGGCGCGGCTTCACGCGGGGCGTGTCGGCGGACAGTTCTGGTCGGTCTATATCTCGGCCAGTGTCCGTGGCGACGCGGCGATCCGCGAGACGATCGAACAGATCGACGTGGTGAAACGGCTGGCGGCGAAATACGCGCGCGACCTGGAACTTGCGACGACGGCTGCCGATGTCGTGCGCATCCACAAGGCGGGCCGCGTCGCCAGCCTGATCGGTATCGAGGGTGGGCACCAGATCGGCGGCAGCATGGCGGCGCTGCGCATGTTCCACCTGCTGGGCGCGCGCTACATGACGCTCGCGCATTTCCTGAACAACGATGTCGCGGACAGCGCGACCGACAATCCCGTGTACGACGGCCTGTCGCCGTTCGGAAAGGCCGTGGTCGGCGAGATGAACCGGATCGGCATGATCGTCGATCTGTCCCATGTCTCACCAGATACGATGAAGGCCGCACTCGCCATCACCAAGGCGCCGGTCATGTTCTCGCATTCGAACGCACGCGCACTGAACGACAATCCGCGCAACGTACCCGACGACGTGCTGGCGCTGGTGAAGGCGAATGGCGGCGTGGTGATGGTCAATTTCTATCCGGCGCACCTGTCCGCGGCGGTCACGTCGCGGGGAGCCGATCGCGCAGGCGAAGAGGCCAAAGCGAAAGTGCTGTTCAACGGTCAGCCCGAACGCGTGAAGGCCGCGATGGCAGCATGGGACGTCGCGCACCCGATGCCCGTAACGCCGGTATCGGTCGTGGCCGACCATATCGAGCATATCGCAAAGGTTGCGGGGCATGACGCGGTGGGGCTGGGCGGCGACCTGGATGGCATAGAGACGACGGTACCGGGTCTGGGCGGCGTCGACGGCTATCCGCTGATCTTCGCCGAACTCATCAAACGCGGATGGAACGACGCCGATCTTGCGAAGCTTGCGGGCGGAAACGTCCTGCGCGTGATGCGCGGCGTCGAAGCGACAGCCGCATCCATGAAGAATGTCCCGCCGTCACAGGCCGTCCCTCCCGCTACTTCGGTCGCGAAGTGACCGCGATGCCGGGAAAGTCGCTGAACACGCCGTCGACGCCGAGCGCGTAGAATTGCCTGATCTCGGCGGCGACATCGCCATGCGCCGCCGGGCTGTCGCCCATGCGCAGTTCGGCGGGGAGGAAGATGTTTTCCGCACGGAAGGTCCAGGGATGAACCTTCAGCCCTGCGGCATGCGCGTCGGCAACCAGGGTCGTCGGCGCCATCGATTTGCCCGCGCCGTCGCGCGGCACGATCAGCGCCTTGGCCGGGCCGATCCCATCGGCATAAGCCGCGATCCCCTTCAACCCTTCCGGCGTCGCCATGGTGCGATAGCGCATATCCGGTTTGTCGGCGGGGCCGCCCTCTGCATCCATCAGCTGGATCAGCCGCAGCTTCGTCTTGGTGCGCAGGCGCATCAGGTTGCCGACCTCGAACGACTGGATGAACACGGGGTCGCTCTTCTTCGTCCAGCCTGCTTTGGTCAGCGCGGCGAGCAGCGGCGCTTCCTGGCACAGGTTTAGCCCCGCGAAATAATGGCCGTGCTTGATCTCGGGATAGACGCCGACATGCTTCGCCTTCGCGAGTGTGATGACCTCGTCGAACGTCGGGATCGCGAACTGCCCGTCGAACTTCGCATTTTCCGGGCGTAGCTGAGGCAGGCGTTCCCGCGCGCGCAGCGTCTTGATCTCGGCGAGGGTGAAGTCCTCGGTGAACCAGCCGGTTACACTCTGTCCGTCGATCGTCTTCGTCGTACGCCGGCTCGCGAATTCGGGATGGCTGGCGACGTCGGTCGTGCCCGAAATCTCGTTCTCGTGCCGCACGACCAGCACCCCGTCCTTCGTCATCACCAGATCGGGTTCGATGAAGTCGGCCCCTTCCTCTATCGCGCGTTCATAGCTTGCCAGCGTATGTTCGGGCCGCTCGCCCGACGCGCCGCGATGGCCGATCACCAGCGGGGCTGCCGTAGCAGCGGAAGCGATCGTCAGTGTCATCAGCAGCCAGCGAAGCATCGGGTTCTCCTCTTGTCACCCCCAGACACGCACGCCATGTCATCCTGATGACACAGCCTCCCTTGCGCGCCGCGATCATTCCCGTGACGCCGCTCCAGCAGAATTGCACATTGTTTTGGTGCACCGAAACGATGAAGGGCGCCTTCGTCGATCCCGGCGGCGATCTGCCCAAGCTGCGCGATGCGGTGCGCCAGACCGGCGTCACCATCGAGAAGATCCTCGTGACGCATGGCCATATCGACCATTGCGGCGAGGCGGGAACGCTGGCGAAGGAACTGGGTGTTCCATTGGAAGGGCCGCATGAGGCCGACCGCTTCTGGATCAGCCGCCTGGAGGACGACGGCCGCAGCTATGGCGTGAACGGCAAGATCTTCGAGCCGGACCGCTGGCTGGAAAATGGCGACCAGGTGACGGTCGGTAACCTGACCCTCGACGTCTATCACTGTCCCGGCCACACGCCCGGCCACGTCGTATTCCACCATGCACCGTCGAACATTGCGATGGTGGGCGATGTGCTGTTCCAGGGGTCGATCGGCCGCACCGATTTCCCCCTCGGCAATCATCAGGATCTGCTCGACGCCATCACGTCGCGCCTGTGGCCGCTGGGTGGCGATACGGCGTTCGTCCCCGGTCATGGCCCGATGTCGACCTTTGCACAGGAACGTGCGAGCAATCCATACGTTGCGGATCGGGTGCTCGGCACCGTTTGAGGACGTGCGCCATGTTCGAGAAGTTCGATCACATTTTCACGAAGGTCGCGGGCTGGATCGCCGGCGCCACCGGCCAGCCGCTGGCATTCATCCTTGCCGTTGCGACGGTGATCGTCTGGGTGGTGTCCGGGCCGCTCTTTCAGTTCTCCGATACGTGGCAGCTGGTCATCAATACCGGCACGACCATCGTCACCTTCCTGATGGTGTTCCTCATCCAGAACACCCAGAACCGCGATTCGGCGGCCATGCAGGCAAAGCTCGACGAACTGCTGCGCGCGGTCGAACAGGCGCGCGAATCGTTCATCGGCATCGAACATCTGACGGCCAAGGAAGTCGAAAAGGTCCGCGACGACATCGAGCGCGAGTGCGCAGGCGCCGGCAAGAGCGAAGCCGTCAGCCGCAGCTTCGACAAGTTCGTCAAGCGGCTCTAGAGGTGCGCGGTCATCCGCGCTGCCGGACCGTATGAAAGCACCAGCGCCCATACCGCGAGACCGAACAGCGACAGCATCGTGACGGATATACCGATCATTCGTGCGCGGCTGGGCTTGCTGGCATCCATGCCGAACGCATGGGCGATGCGCGCCAGGAAATAGACCGTACCGACCGCCCAGAGCGCCAGCGGCCACCCGCCGGAAAATTCGATCGCCGCGATCAGGATCAGGACGAACGGCGTGTATTCGACATAATTGGCATGCGCGCGCATGCGGCATAAGACCCGGTGATTGCCGCCATCGCCGGTCGAGACCTTTTCCGCCATGCGGACCTGCCCGACGCGCCAGCCGAGCCAGATGTTGAGGAGCGCAGCGACGCCCGCGAATGTCAGTGTGACCGGCAACATATATGATCCTCTCCCCAAACAGCTTTTACAGTGTCACCGACCGGTCACGCTTGCAACGACGCACCTTTTCTGTATAGGCGCGCGACTTCGATTGCGGGTGGCTGGCGCTATTCCGCGCGTGCGCCTATCGCGCACAAACGAAATTGCAGGATAGATTAAATGGCCGTTCCCAAGAGAAAAACCACGCCGTCACGGCGCAACATGCGTCGCAGCCACGATTCGCTGACCCCGGCGTCGTTCCAGGAATGCCCGAACTGCGGCGAGCTGAAGCGCCCGCACGTGCTGTGCGGTGCCTGCGGCCATTACAACGGGCGTGAGATCGTCTCGGTCGACTCCTGATCGCACGAAACGGGGACACGAACTTGGCTGACGATCGCCGAATCGCAATCGACGCGATGGGCGGCGACGGCGGCCCGTCCGTGATGCTGGCAGGGGCGGCACTCGCCAAGGCGCAGTGGCCCGAACTCGAGTTCGTCCTTGTCGGTCAGCGCGATGCGATCGAACGCGAACGCGCCACGCACCCCGCCCTCGCTTCTGCCACGATCATCGAGGCGGAAGACGTGATCGGCGGCGACGAAAAACCGACCCAGGCCATCCGCCGTGCCAAGACCACATCGATGGGCCTTGTGGTCAATGCCGTGAAGACGGGTGCAGCCGCCGCGGGCGTTTCGGCCGGCAACACCGGCGCCCTGATGGCGATGTCGAAGCTGGCGCTGCGCACCCTGCCCGGCATCGACCGACCTGCTCTCGCCGCATTGCTGCCCAGCCTTGGTGATTCGGACCATGTCATGCTCGACCTGGGCGCGAACACCGAGTGCGACACGCGCAACCTGGTCGAGTTCGCGGTAATGGGCGCCGCCTATGCGCGCAGCGCGCTGGGCCTCGAACGTCCGCGCGTCCACCTGCTGAACATCGGTACCGAGGACATGAAGGGCACCGACGAGATTCGCGATGCCGCGACGCTGCTGCGCGGTGCGAACGACCTGCCGATGGCTTTCGGCGGTTTTATCGAGGCCGACAAGATTTCGCGCGGCGACACCGATGTCGTCGTGACCGACGGCTTTTCGGGCAACATCGCGCTGAAGTCGATCGAGGGCGCCGCGCGCTTCGTGACCGACCTTCTGCGCCGCGCCTTCACCAGTTCGATCCGGTCCAAGGTCGGCTTCCTCGTCTCGCGCCCCGCGACCGAGCTGCTTCGCCACCATCTCGACCCGAACAACCACAATGGCGCGGTCTTCTTGGGCCTCAACGGTATCATCGTGAAGAGCCATGGCAGCGCCAATGCCAAGGGCATCGCGAATGCGATCGGCGTCGCCGCCAAGCTGGTCGCGAACGACCTGACCCACCGGATCACCGAGGATCTCGACCATTTCGCGGGGCATCGCACACTGACGATGAGCGCTGCATGAGGCGCGCCGCAGTCGTCGGAACGGGATCGGCCCTGCCGGTTCGCCGGGTATCGAATGCCGAACTGGCCGCGCAGATCGACACGTCCGACGAGTGGATCGTCGAGCGCACCGGCATCCGTTTCCGCCACATCGCGGGCGAGGGCGAGACCACGGCGAGCCTTGCAACCGACGCCGCACGCAAGGCACTCGATGCCGCCGGCATGGCCGCGACCGACATCGACCTGATCGTCCTTGCGACCGCAACACCCGACCAGACATTCCCGGCATCCGCGACCATCGTCCAGCACCGGCTGGGTGTCGGCGACTGCGTGGCGTTCGACGTCGCGGCGGTGTGTTCCGGCTTTCTCTACGCCGTCTCGGTCGTCGAGAGCATGATCCGCAGCGGTGCCGCCAACAATGCGCTGGTGATCGGCGCCGAAACCTTCAGCCGCATCCTCGACTGGGAAGATCGCGGCACCTGCGTTCTGTTCGGCGACGGCGCGGGCGCGGTCGTGATGAGTGCGGTCGAGGACGGGCGCGGCGTACTGTCGGCAAAGCTGCACGCCGACGGCACCTACAACGAACTGCTCTATGTCGACGGCGGCCCGTCGACCACCGGCACCGTCGGCAAGCTGCGCATGAAGGGCCGCGAGGTCTTTCGCCACGCGGTCACCAACCTGGCGAGCGTAATGGGCGAGGCACTGGACGCCGCGAGCCTCACGCCGGACGACGTCTCCTGGGTCGTCCCGCACCAGGCGAACGCACGCATTCTCGACGCTACCGCGAAGAAGCTTGGCCTGGCACCCGAAAAGGTCGTCGTGACCGTCGCGGACCATGCCAATACGTCCGCGGCATCCGTTCCGCTGGCCCTCGATACTGCCGTGCGCGATGGGCGGATCAAGGCCGGAGACATTGTGGTATTGGAAGCGATGGGTGGCGGCTTCACTTGGGGCGCCGCGGTCCTGCGCTGGTAATTTGACGTCGCAGCTATCGGGGCTAAGATACCCGTTGGCACAGGTAAATTTCGGGGGAGACACCGTTGGCCAAGACTGGAAACCTGACCCGCGCGGACATCGCGGAATCGATCCATCGCAAGATCGGCCTTTCGCGCGCCGAATCGTCGAACCTCGTCGAGGGTATCCTGCGGCATATGTGCGGCGCACTGAGCAACGGCAGCAATGTGAAGATCACCAGTTTCGGGACCTTCATCCTGCGCGAAAAGGGCGAACGCATCGGCCGCAATCCGAAGACCGGCGTCGAAGTCCCCATCACGCCGCGCCGCGTGCTGACCTTCCGCGCCAGCCAGTCCACGCGTGAGCGGATCGCGGCCAGCTGAGACACGAATTGAGCGAATCCGGCAAAAGCGACAGTGCGTTTCGGACGATCGGCGAGCTCAGCAACGAACTCGGCGTCCCGCAGCATATCCTGCGCTATTGGGAAACGCGCTTTTCGCAACTGCGGCCGCTGACCCGTGCGGGCAACCGCCGCTACTACCGGCCTGCCGACGTCGCGCTGGTTAAGCGCATCGACGCGGCACTCAATCGCGACGGCTATACGATCAAGGGCGTACAGAAACTGCTGGCCGGCGAGAAATCCAGCCCGCCCGCTGCAAAGCCGGAAGCTGCGCCTGCGCAGGCACCCGCGTCGCTGATCACCGACCTCAAACAGGTTCGCGCCCTGCTGAGCGAAGCGCTTTCCGAATGAACCGCGGATTTCCGCCAAAGGTTAGTAAAGGTTAGCCCTGCGCGCAGTTGCGGGAGCCGCCTTCCGGCGCCGCAAAGTTCACACATGGTTCTCACCAAAATTGCGCGCGGATCCTCGAAGGCAAGTTGAACATTTATGAAAGAGCCGGGGCGACGCATCCATGGATGACGGCGCGTGGCTCGGTCTGGCAAGACAGCGGCGTGTAGGACAGCGTTTTCTTCGCGCTCGTATGGCGGCCGGGTTAGGCAAAAAGCGGGACTTGTTTTACCTACGTCACCCCGGGCTTGACCCGGGGCCCCGCTTTTCTAACGCGCCACTATGGAGCGCGAACGACAGGGTGGCTGGGTCTATATCATGTCCGATCGCTATCGAGGCACGATGTATGTCGGCGTCACAGCCGATCTTGCGATGCGCGCTCATCAGCACCGGACTGGCAAAGGTTCAGAATTTTGCGCAAAATACGGGTTGAGCCGTCTTGTCTGGGCAGAGCGCGGTGACGACATCGCGAGTTGTATCGAGCATGAGAAGCGCATCAAGAAATGGCGTCGCCAGTTCAAATTCGACCTGATCGAACGCGGCAATCCTGACTGGCAGGACCTGTTTGGCCAGCTTGCCTGAAGAAAAAAGCAGGACCCCGGGTCAAGCCCGGGGTGACGTAGAATGGGTTGATCAGCACGGCTGCTGATCGGGATACCGGAACTGGAAGCGATCAAGCAACGGCTGCGGCAACACCCGCCAGCACGGCCGCCGCCGCCAGCCGCCCGGTCTGCGCAGCCCCGTTCATGAAACCGGGGAAGGCGTCGGACAGATGTTCGCCCGCGAACACGATCGGTCCGGCGGCGGCCCGTTGTTTGGCGCCGCCGTCTTCCTCCACCCACAGATGCGGGGCGAAGCGGGTGAGTTGACCGGGCTTGAACGTCGAATAGGCGCCGCGTGCATAGGGATCCTGGCACCAGGCGGTGCGGCGGATCGTCCGCGCCTTCAGGCCGGGCACGGCGGGCGCTATGGCGGCTTCGGCGCGGCGGATCGTCGTTTCGGGTTCGGCCGCCATCAGCGCATCGACCTGGTCCCCGCCGAAGAACCAGGTGAGGACGCCCGCATCCCCCGGCTGGCCCGAACTCGCATCCCAGAATTCGGAATAGATGCCCGGCCCGCGCGTATCCACCGCCCATGCCGCGCCCGCCGGACCGGTGTGTTTTTCCCAGACGCGTGCGGCGTAGCCCGCGTTGATCTTTTCATTCCGGCCGCAATCGATCTCACGCACCAGCGCCGCCCAACCGTCCGAAAGCAGTCCGCCATAGTCGATGGTGCGCATCAGCGGCGCGGGGACGGTCACGATCACGCGATCGACATGGTCCATCTTGCCATTGGCGAAGCGCAGATCGAGCCCGCCATCGCGCGGCGTGATCGACACCAGCGCATGGCCGGTCGAGATACACAACATCAGTGGTGCGGACAGCGCCTTCACCACGGTCGACGATCCGCCCGACAGGATGAAGCGTTCGTCGCTGAGCGAAATCAGTTCGGCATGTTTCCCGTCGACGACCGGCAGGTTGAACATCAGCCCGAGCGCCGATGTCTGTCCCGGCTCCGCGCCATATTCGGTACGGGCGGTGGCCTCTATCAGCGCGCGGACATGCGGTTTCACGAGCCGGGCGTGTTTGTCGAGATAGGTCGTGAACGACAGCCCATCGAGCCCGGGTGCGACGGCGGCGTAATCCGCATCGAGCGCGGCCGCATCCTTGCCGATCTGGGCTGCTATCGCGCGCAGGTCGCGAACAAGGCTGGCATCGCTCACCGCCCGCCCGTCCGCGACATAACGGCTGCGGCCATACATCGGCTGCCGGTCGATCAGCGGGATACCGAACCGCTTTGCCAGCGCGAGCATGTCGGCGTGGTCGGTGTTGATGAGGTTGGCACCATCCTCGATATTCAGCACCGGTTCCGGCGCATTGTTCGCCGTGAACACGCGTCCGCCGAGCCGGCCCCGCGCCTCGTAAAGATGCGCGTCGACACCCGCGGCGCTGAGGGCATCGAGCGCCGTCAGTCCTGCAAGGCCGCCGCCGATGACAGCGATGCGCATGGTCGACCGTGCGCGGGAGGGTGCGGGCCAACCGATGGCCGGGAGCGCGGCGGCGGCACCGAGTGTCGCGATCATCCGGCGACGGGTGATGCCTTCGGATACCGGGGTGGGCGGCAGGACGCCCGCTTCGTCCAGGTTGATGCGGCGGGCCTGATTGAGCAGCCCCCATAACGGCCCCGAACCCCGCATCGATCGTCTCCCCCGTTTCGCCGATGGCGCCCTACAGGTCCTTTGCCATCACATAGTCCCAATATTCTTCCCCGAACCCCGGGAAGGATGCCCGCCCGACGACCACGAATCC
>DDFE01000030.1:12872-16491 GCA_002336985.1 Sphingomonadales bacterium UBA1936 | reverse complement strand
CGAGCAGCTTCACGAAATGCGCGTAATCCTGTGGCGGGATCATCGCGATGTTGTCGCGGCCCTTCAGCTTGCGTTCCATAACGCCCGCAACATTGGGGTTCGGATGGACGGGGAAGATTACCGCCACGTCGCTGCGCTGAGCGATCGCGCTGATCGCGTCCGCCACTGCCGACATCGCCGCGAAATTCTCGCGCCGGTGCGTCGTGACCAGGATGATGCGGCGCTGGCGAAACCGGCTGAACAGCAGGTCGAGCCCCTTGGTCATCGCGGGGTCCGCATTGATGCGGTCGCGGGTCGCGAGCAGCGCGTCGATCACCGTGTTGCCGGTGATGTGTACCGTCGCCGGGTCTATGCTCTCGCGGTACAGCGCCTGTGCCGCGGTTTCGGTCGGTGCGAAATGCTGGTCGGCGATCGTCGAGACGATGCGGCGGTTCACCTCTTCGGGCCAGGGGCGGTAGATATCGCCGCTGCGCAGGCCCGCCTCGACATGGCTGACCGGGATGCGCCGGTAATAAGCCGCAAGTGCACCGATCATCGCGGTGGCAGTATCCCCCTGCACGACAACGCGGTCGGGCCGGTCAGCGTCGAGTACTTCACCGATGCCGGTCAGCAATGCCGCGGTAATTGCATCGAGCGTCTGGTCGGGGCGCATCAGGTTCAGGTCGTGGTCGGGTACGATACCGTTCAACTCGAGCACCTGGTCGAGCATCGCGCGGTGCTGTGCGGTGACGCAGGTGCGCGATTCGATGCCGGATGTCGCCGACAGTGCAGCAATGACGGGGGCCAGCTTGATAGCCTCGGGACGCGTCCCGAAAATGGTCATGACTTTCATTGCGGCCCTGTACGCTTACCCATGATGGGCACCTAGCGCGCCCGTCTTGCATTATGGTTAAACGATGATTTCGCCTGCGGCACGAGCACGCTCGACGACGGTCGCTTCGGCCTTGGGCACTGTCCGCCAGGCCATGATGAGCAGCACGGTGGAGATGGGGGCGACGAGAAGGAGCGACAGGATGCCGGTGCGTAAGTCGCCGGTCACCTGCGAGACGAAACCGGTCAGGAACGGCCCCATGCCCAGCCCCATCAGCGCCGTGCCGATGAAGAAGGTCGCCGTTGCCGTTCCGCGCATGCGCGGCAGGACGAGGTCCTGCGACGTTGCACCTGCAGCACCCAGTGCTGCCGGGGCAAGCATGCCGGCCAGGAACATGCCGATATAGAATACGGTCGGGCTGGTGGTCGTATAGGCGACCAGCACGGGGATGATCGGTCCCAGCGTCCCGACGATGATCACCGGAATACGGCCCCATGGATAGCGCTTCTTCAGCGCATCGGCGATGCGCCCGCCGACGACGATGCCGATGAACCCGGCCGCGGCCGCGCCGCCACCGAGGAACAGTCCGATGATCGTCTTCTTCTGGCCAAGCATCGTTTCGGCATAGAGGGGGGCGAAGGTCGCCAGGCCGTATGAGGCGAACGCGATCAGGCCATAGCCCAGCGTCGTATAGATGAAGGCAGGCGTTCCCCAGATCAGCGTGAACGCCGGCACGTCGCGGGCGCGCAGGGCGCTGGCCCAGGAGAAAACCGCATAGATGCCAAGGCCGATGGCCGACCATTGCGGGATGTTATGGGTCGCGTGGATCATGCCCCATGCGGCGATTGCACAAAGGACGGCAACGACGACATTTACCGCCAGCGGACCGACGCCGCGCCGTGCTGCACCGATCAGTGTCAGCGGCGGGATGATCGTCACCAGTTCGGCAAAAAAATCGCGGAATGGGTTGGGCTGCGGCGGGGTGATGATGCCATCGGACTGGCCGCGCAGCGGCTCGCGCAGGGTTGCGACCCACAGCGCCATCAGCAGCCCGGGGATACCGACCGCCATGAACGCCGCCTGCCAGCCGACCAGCCCCCATTTGCCGGTGGGGAAGGCATGATTCCAACTGTCGACGATCGCACCGCCGATGAACAAGGACAGGCCGCCGCCGATGAAGATGCCGGACGAATAGATCGCCAGTGCGGTCGCGCGCTTATCCTTGGGGAAATAGTCCGACAGCAGCGAATATGCACAAGGGGAGGCGGTCGCTTCGCCGATGCCGACGCCGATACGAGCGGCGGTCAATTGCAGGCCGTTGCGCGCCAGCCCCGAAAACGCGGTCATCGCAGACCAGATCGCAAGGCCGATCGTGATCAGGCGAATACGGTTCCAGTTATCCGCCAGACGCCCCAGCGGAATGCCGAACAGCGAATAGAAGACACCGAATGCGGTGCCGAACAGGAAGCCGATGTCGGCATCCGTCAGCCCCAGGTCGCGCTTCACATCGGCGGCCAGAATGCTCAGGATCTGCCGGTCGATGAAGTTCAGGACGTAGACGATCGTCAGGACGACGAGGACGTAATTGGCATAGCCACGGGACGGCGGGGCAGCCGCTTCGGTTGACGTGGTCATGCTCTCTCCCCGTTGACGTTTGCGTAAGCGTAGCAGAGCGCGTGTCCACGCCAAGGGCGCAAACATGAAATATCTCGCACGTTCATATCGTTCCTGATACGTTCCAATTCGAATCGTTTGAGGGAGGACATGATGGCGGCACTGACATTCTACACGAACCCGATGTCACGCGGGCAGATCGCGCGCTGGATGCTCGAGGAGGTGGGGCAGCCGTACGAGCAGGTCATCCTCGACTACGGCACCACCATGAAGGCGCCGGAATATCTGGCGATCAATCCGATGGGGAAGGTTCCCGCGATAAAGCATGGCGATGTCGTCGTGACCGAAGGCGCGGCGATCTGCGCCTATCTGGCCGACGCTTTCCCCGATGCGGGTCTGCTGCCCGATCCCGCGCATCGCGGCGATTATTTCCGCTGGATGTTCTTTGCGTCGGGACCCGTGGAACAGGCGGTCACGAACCGTGCGATGGGTTTCGTCGTTCCTGCCGATCGCGCGCGAATGGCCGGATATGGCAGCTTCGAAGCGACGATGGATGGGCTGGAAGCGGCAGTCAAAGGCAAGAAATATGTGGCCGGCGACCGGTTCAGCGCGGTCGACGTCTATCTCGGCTCGCAGATCGGCTGGGGCCTGGCGTTCGGCAGCATCGAGAAGCGTCCGGCCTTCGAGGAATATTGGGCGGGCATTTCGCAGCGGCCGGCGTATTTGCGCGGCAAGGAAATCGACAACGCCCTGATGCCGAAGCAGGACTGACAAAAGAAAAGGCCCGGCAGATCGCTCTGCCGGGCCTTCGTTCTTTGCGTTCTGAGTGAAGCCTTAGCGGCGGTCGCCCATGAACTGCAGCAGGAACGTGAACATGTTCACGAAGTCGAGATAGAGCGTCAGCGCACCCATGATCACCGACTTGCCCATCATGTCCGTGCCCGCGACGTAGAAGTACATCGACTTGATCTTCTGCGTGTCATAGGCGGTGAGGCCCGCGAACAGCAGCACACCGATGAAGCTGATCGCCAGCGCCAGCGCGCTCGACTGCAGGAACAGGTTGATCAGCATCGCGACGATCAGGCCGACGACGCCCATGATCAGGAACGTCCCCATCGCCGACAGGTCGCGCTTGGTCGTGTAGCCATAAAGGCTAAGACCAGCGAACGCGGCCGCCGTGGCGAAGAACGTCGT
>DDFE01000030.1:10606-12806 GCA_002336985.1 Sphingomonadales bacterium UBA1936 | reverse complement strand
CAGGACACCCGACGCCATGTAATTGTAAACCGAAAGCATATAGCTGCGCAGGCCCGCGTCGCGGACATCTGCGGAGGTTCCTGCCGAGGCGGCTGCAGCCGCAGTCGTCCGTGGATCCCAGTTTGCCATCGAAGTTGCTCTCCTTTGCCCGGCCACAGTGGCCGGATGAAATCAATATCATGTGAATTACGGCGGTTTTCAAGGAAAACACGACAAGGCGATGGAACGTTCCACGCATAAACGTCGTTCAACTTTCGCTAACCAGGTCGATTAAGGTCCTGGGTGGAGTTGTCGCCGATATGTGCCCCATGGTCCGGACGCCGATCCTCCTTGCAATTCTTGCGTATGCAGCGCCTGCAAGCGCTGCGTCCGGCGACGGCCGTGGCTGGAGGCTGGACGCCGGCGGCGCGCTCAGCGTCGCTTCACTCGCTTACCGCGCGATCGACCGGGGCGATGTTGCCGCGATCACGGACAACAAGCAGGGCCCTCGAGTCAGCGATGCGGTGGACCCGTCGCGCATCGGCCTTGCGACTATCGAAACCGGCGACCGCCGCTCGCCCGACGCAATCGCGCGGGTCTCGGCGCGCTTCTCGTTCTAAATCAGCACGTCAGCACGATTTTTCCGACATGATCGCCCGCATCCATGCGCGCGTGCGCCTGTGCGGCGTCGGCGAGGGGGAAAGTGCTGTCGATCACCGGCTTCAGCCGTCCCGCCTCGACATGGGGCCAGACCGTGCGGGTGATCTCATCGGCGACCAGCGATTTGAATGACAGGTTGCGGGCGCGCAGCGTTGATCCGGTCAGCGTCAGCCGCTTCGNNTGCCGGCCATCCTCGGCCAGGCACTGGAGGTTGCGCGGCACATAATCGCCGCCGACCATGTCGATCACCGCGGCGCAGCCCGCGCCATTGGTGATCCGCGCGACTTCTGCGACGAAGTCATGGGTCTTGTAGTTGATCGCAAAGGCGGCGCCTATCTCCAGCGCCTGCCTGCATTTTTCATCGCTGCCGCAGGTTACGATCACTGTCAGGCCGAACAGCTTGCCGAGCGCGATCGCCATCGTGCCGATGCCGCTCGTCCCGCCGTGAACCAGCACCGTGTCGCCCTCGACCGCATAGGCGCGCTCGAACAGATTGGTCCACACGGTGAACAATGTTTCAGGCAGGGCAGCCGCCTCGATCATCGTCAGCGCGGGCGGAACGGCCAGGCACTGGCCGACCGGCGCGACGCAATATTCGGCATAGCCGCCGCCCGCGACCAGCGCGCAGACGCGCTGCCCCAGCAGCGCTGGATCGACGTCATCCCCCAGGGCGACGATCTCGCCCGCAACTTCCAGGCCCAGGATCGTCGGCACGCCGGGCGGCGGGGGATATTTTCCCTGTCGCTGGACGACGTCGGGGCGGTTGACGCCCGCCGCGGCGACCTTGATCAGAACCTCGTCGGCTCCGGGTTGGGGCACGGACCGGTCCACGGCCTTCAACACTTCGGGACCACCGGTTTCGCTCGGATCGATCGCCTGCATGATCGCCGGTATGTCGTGCATAGTTATCCCCAACTGGCCCGCGGCGCTTATTGACAGCGTCTGCCGCCCGGTCAACGCTGTCGGACATGGAAACGGAAGACGCGAACCCACGTCCCGGCGACCCCATGGCTGCGGTTGCGCGACAAGATCTTGACCCATTGTCTGTCGCCGAACTCGACGCGCGCGTCGAGGCACTCGAAGCCGAAATCGTGCGCACGAAAGCAAAGCGCGAAAAAGCCGTTAATCATCGGGCAAGTGCCCATGGCTTATTCAAGTCGTGAGGGCGGAAACGCATCTCGCAATCGAGGGGACTTGTCGGAACTGTCCGGGCACCCGACATGAATATCCAAGTCTGGGAGCCGCGCCCGTCGGCCCCGCGTTGGGATAAGATCATGCCTTCCTTTGCTCGCGAACTCGAAACCACCCTCCACAATGCGCTGGCCGCTGCGGCCGGGCGCAAGCACGAATATGCAACGCTCGAGCATTTGCTGCTCGCGCTGATCGACGACGAACAGGCGTCGGCAGTGATGATCGCTTGCGGTGTCGACACCGGCGAACTGAAAAATACCGTCACGCACTATCTGGACACCGAACTCGAAGCGCTGCGTGTCGAGGGGCAGACCGATCCGTCGCCGACCAGCGGCTTCCAGCGCGTCGTCCAGCGCGCGATCCTGCACGT
>DDFE01000030.1:9180-10577 GCA_002336985.1 Sphingomonadales bacterium UBA1936 | reverse complement strand
ACGACCGCGTCCGAATCCACGCCGCCCAAGGGCGCCGAGGAAGAAAAGCCCGCGAAGGGCGAGAGCGGCAAGAAGGGCGAATCCGCCCTCAAGCAGTTCACTGTCGACCTCAATGAAAAGGCGAAGAACGGCAAGGTCGATCCGCTGATCGGCCGCGGCCCCGAAGTCGATCGCACGATCCAGATCCTGTGCCGTCGCAGCAAGAACAACCCGCTCTATGTCGGCGATCCGGGTGTCGGCAAAACGGCCATCGCCGAGGGCCTTGCCCGCAAGATCGTCGAGGGCGACGTGCCCGATGTCCTCAAGGAAGCGGTGATCTATTCGCTCGACATGGGCGCGCTGCTTGCCGGCACACGCTATCGCGGCGATTTCGAGGAACGTCTGAAGCAGGTCGTGACCGAACTTGAGAAGCTGCCGCATGCGGTTCTCTTCATCGACGAAATCCACACGGTGATCGGCGCGGGTGCCACCAGCGGCGGCGCGATGGACGCGTCGAACCTGCTGAAGCCCGCGCTCAGCGGCGGTACGATCCGGTGCATCGGCTCCACGACCTACAAGGAATTCCGCAACCACTTCGAAAAGGACCGCGCGTTGTTGCGCCGGTTCCAAAAGATCGACGTCAACGAGCCGACGGTCGAGGATACGATCAAGATTCTCGCCGGCCTGCGCAGTGCGTTCGAGAGCCACCACAGCGTGAAATACACGCCCGACGCGATCAAGTCGGCGGTGGAACTCAGCGCGCGGTACATCAACGACCGCAAGCTGCCCGACAAGGCGATCGACGTGATCGACGAGGTCGGCGCCATGCAGATGCTGGTCGCCCCGTCGAAGCGCAAGAAGGTGATCACGCCCAAGGAGATCGAGGCCGTCATCGCGACGATGGCGCGCATCCCTCCGAAGACCGTGTCCAGCGACGACACCAAGAACCTGGCCAGTCTGGAAACCGACCTGAAGCGGGTGGTGTTCGGCCAGAACGAGGCGATCGAGAAGCTGTCCTCCGCGATCAAGCTGAGCCGTGCCGGCCTGCGCGATCCCGATAAGCCGATCGGCAACTACCTGTTCACCGGCCCGACCGGCGTCGGCAAGACAGAGGTTGCGCGCCAGCTCGCATCGATCATGGGCATTCCGCTGCAACGCTTTGATATGTCCGAATATATGGAACGGCACAGCGTGTCGCGCCTGATCGGTGCGCCTCCCGGTTATGTCGGGTTCGACCAGGGCGGCCTGTTGACCGATGCCATCGACCAGCAACCGCATTGCGTGCTGCTGCTGGACGAAATCGAGAAGGCGCACCCGGACCTGTACAACATCCTGTTGCAGGTCATGGATCATGGCCGCCTGACCGACCAGCACGGCAAGTCGGTCGACTTCCGCAACGTCATCCTGATCATGACGAC
>DDFE01000030.1:0-9167 GCA_002336985.1 Sphingomonadales bacterium UBA1936 | reverse complement strand
TCGATGCCATCGTTCCCTTCGGCTATCTGCCGACGGAAGTCGTGGCGCGCGTGGTCGACAAGTTCATCCTGCAGCTCGAACTCCAGCTTGCGGACCGCGACGTCCACATCAAGCTCGACGACGAGGCGAAGGAATGGCTGACGGCCAAGGGTTATGACAAGCTCTATGGCGCGCGTCCGATGGGCCGCCTGATCCAGGAAAAGATCAAGCAGCCGCTGGCCGAGGAACTGTTGTTCGGCAAGCTGGTCCATGGCGGCGAAGTCATGGTCCGGCTGAAGGACGGCGCGCTCGCCTTCGAGATCACCGCTGCGGCGCCCAAAAAGGGCAAGAAGGGCGGCAAGGCGAAGGTCGACGCGAAGGCGTAAGCCGTTGGCAGGCAACCGTGGCGCCGTTGTCCTGTTGCATGGATTGGGTCGTACGGGCGGTTCCATGCGGCCGCTCGCACGATCGCTCCGGTCCGCAGGGTTTCAGACGCTTGCGATAAGCTATCCATCGCGTCGCAAGTCGCTGGAAGACATCGTCGACTATCTGAACCCTGCGGTATCGTCCTTCGCTGCGCGGACCGGTGAACCCGTTCATTTCGTGACGCATTCGCTGGGTGGATTGGTGGTCAGAGCGTTTCTCGCGGCGCATCCACCGGCCAATCTCGGTCGTGTGGTGATGCTGGCGCCGCCGAACGGCGGGAGCGAATGGGCCAATCTGCTGCTCAAGCTGAATATCGGTAATCTCGTTCTTGGCCCGGTGTCTCGTCACCTGATGACCAGCCGCCATGACGACGACGAGGCAATGCTCGCATCGCCGCATTATCCGGTGGGCGTCATTGCGGGCGATCGTGCGCTCGATCCGCTGTTTCCCAGGCTGGTGGTGCCCCGTCCCAACGACGGCAAGGTCTCGGTGGCCGCCACGAAGGTCGCGGGAATGACGGACCATATCGTCCTGCCGGTGACCCACACGCTGATGGTCTATGACCGGCGCGTCAAAGCGCAGGTGGAATCCTTTCTGCTCAACGCGGCGTTCGACCGGTAGCGGTGCGGATCATCTCCGCGCTGTCCTACATGAACTGTTCGCGCTAGCTCCTGATTCGGTTCTTTCGATCGTCAGTTCCCCCGTATGTTTCGGTGTGTGGCCGGTCGCCGCGGTGTCGTGCCGCAAGGCTAACCTTTACTAACCTTTCGCGTGCGGCGGGGCGGCGGTACGGCATGTCGCTCGTCGTTTAGCACTTGCGTTGCGCCCGCTTTCGCGCATCAACCCGGCATCACTTTCTAGTCGGGATTTCCTCCACATGATCCGATCGTTCCTGCCGCTGCTCCTGCTCGGCGCTGCCGTTCCTGCGCTTGCCCAGGCACCCGCTGTCGCACCGACGACCGATGGGCCGAGCCGCGTGTTTACCGGCGCCGACCTGTTCAACCTCGAAATCGCCAGCGATCCCCAGATCAGCCCGGACGGGTCGAAGGTTGCCTATGTCCGCCGCTCGGGCGACGTCATGTCCGACCGCATGCGCTCGACGATCTGGCTGGTCGATGTGAAGAGCGGGCAACATACCCCGCTGGTTGCTGCGAACGGCAACCACCAGACGCCGCGCTGGTCGCCCGATGGCAGCCGTCTCGCTTATGTCTCGACCGGTCCCGACGGCGCCGCACCGCAGCTTTTCGTGCGCTGGATGGCCAGTGGAGAGACGGCCCGCATCACCGGCCTGCCCGAAAGCCCGAACAGCATCAGCTGGTCGCCTGACGGCCGCCAGATCGCCTACACGATGACGGTTGCCGGCGAAGGCATGAAGCTGGGCAAGGCGCCGCCCAAGCCCGAGGGTGCGAAATGGGCCGAACCGCTCGAGGTGATCGACCGGGTCACCTACCGCGCTGACGGCGGCGGTTATATCAAGCCGGCCTTCGACCATATCTTCGTCGTGGCGGCCGACGGCGGTGCGCCGCGCCAGCTGACCTTCGGCAATTACGACGATGGCGGCCCGCTCAGCTGGTCGCCGGACAGCCGGACGCTGTATTTTGCGGCGGTGCGCACGCCCGATTGGGAGCGCGAGCCGAACAACAGCGAAGTCTACTCGCTCGACGTCGCGAGCGGTGCGATGAGCGCGCTGACCAAGCGGTACGGGCCCGACCAGTCGCCCGCGGTGTCGCCCGACGGGCGGCTGATCGCCTACCTCGGCTTTGAGGACACGCACCGCAGCAACCAGAACACCAACCTCTACGTCATGAACCGCGATGGCTCCGGCTCGCGCCTGCTGACCGGCGGGCTCGATCGCAGCATCGACGACATCCAATGGTCGGCCGACAGCAAGTCGATCTACGCGTCCTATGACGACCATGGCTCGAAACTGGTGTCGCGCGTGTCGCTCGGCGGTGGCATGACGAAGGTCGCCAGTCCCCTGACCGGCGGCGGACTCGACCGGCCCTATACCGGCGGTTCGTTCAGCGTCTCGCGCGGCGGCGTCATCGCCTACACCAGCGGCGACGCGGTCCACCCCGCAGACCTGTTCGTGAGCGGCCGGCAACTGACCCGGCTGAACACGACCGCCTTTGCGGGCAAGGCGATGGGTCAGGTGCGCAAGGTCGATGCCAAGGCAGCGGACGGCCGCGCGATCGAGGCGTGGCTGACGACTCCGCCGAACTATGCGTCGGGCCAGCGCGTGCCGCTGATCCTCGAAATCCACGGCGGGCCGCACTCGGCCTATGGTCCGAACTTCTCGACCGACAACCAGCTTTACGCGGCGGCGGGTTATGCCGTGCTNNATCGCCATGGGCGTTGCCGACCCGAACAATCTGTTCGTGACAGGCGGGTCCGGCGGGGGCGTGCTGACCGCGTGGATCGTCGGCAAGACCGACCGGTTCAAGGCGGCCGCGACGCAGAAGCCGGTGATCAACTGGCTGTCCGAAGCGCTGACGATGGACGGCACCGGCTTCACGTCCCGCTATTGGTTCAAGAAGCAGCCGTGGGAAGATCCCATGGAATATTGGCGCCGTTCGCCGCTCAGCCTTGTCGGCAACGTAAAGACGCCGACGATGGTCGTGGTCGGCAGCCAGGATTACCGCACGCCGGTCAGCGAGTCGGAGCAATATTATGCCGCGCTCCAGATCCGCGGCGTCCCGACCGCGCTCGTCAAGGTGCCGGGCGCCAGCCACGGCGGCTTCACCTCGCGTCCGTCGCAGTCGGCGGCCAAGGCATCGGCGATCCTCGCCTGGTTCGAGAAATACCGCAGCAAGGGCGCGCCGGTGGCTTCGGGCAATTAACGCGTGGCGTTCACCGGAACGACAGGTCGCGCGGGGCATTGTCGCACCATGACCATGCCCCGCACCCTGTTCGCCCTTGTGGCTGCCGCTTCGCTTTCAGCCGGAGCGGCGTACGCGGCAGTCGATACGCCGGCCGGTACGGTGGTGAGCTTGACGCCCGCACAGGTCGAGGCGGCGAAGGAAGCGGCTGCCGAGCGCAATATGAGGGCGGCGTCGGGTCTCGATACCAGCGTCATGCCCGACCGAAGCCCGCACGGCGAAGTCGGTATCTCGGTCGGAACCGGCGGTTATCGGTCGATCTACGGATCGACGGTGATGCCGCTGGGCAAGGACGGCGTCCTCGCGCTCTCGTTCGAGAACAGCCAGAACGATCCGTATCTCTATGGATACGGATATGGCCCGGGCTATGGCTACCGTCAGCGCCGCTGACATGGCCCGGCCCTGAAGCCAGAACGTTGCGTGGAGGGGCGAGCGGTGTCATCCTCATCGGATGTCCGAAGCACTCACTCTTCACGAATACGCCCGGTCCGGGAACTGCTATAAAATCCGGCTGACGGCCGCACATCTCGGCCTTCCGCTCGAGCGGCGCGAATACGACATCATGAAGGGCGAGACGCGGACGGCGGAATTTCTGGCGACGGTCAATGCGAACGGCCGCATTCCGGTGCTGCAGATCGGCGATCGTTTCCTGCCGGAAAGCAACGCGGCATGCTGGTATCTCGCGGAGGGCAGCCGCCTGATCCCCGAAGACCGGTTCGACCGTGCCGACATGCTGCGCTGGATGTGCTGGGAACAGTATAATCACGAGCCTACGGTCGCGACGATGCGCTTCTGGAAGGCGTTTCTCGGTCTCGACAAGCTGAATGAAGGCCAGCGCGCGCAACTTGAAAGCAAGTGGCTGGCAGGGGAAGCGGCGCTGTGCCTGATGGAAAAGCACCTAGCCGAACATGACTGGTTCGTCGGAGGCGGCCTGACGCTCGCGGACATCTGCCTCTACGCCTATACCCATGTCGCGGACGAAGGCGGGTTCGTCCTGTCACGATATCCCGCGGTGCAAGCCTGGCTGGCACGGGTCGCCGCGGAACCGGGGCATGTCACGATAAGTGCATAAGAATCGCAGCAAGCTGTAACAATTCCGATTCATAGACCTCCGGATAGAGCAATCCAGTCGCCGGGGATCATCGATGGATGCGATTACACGCCTGCCGTTCGACACGGACCTGACCGAATTTTCGTCGTCGAGTCCGTCAGTTCCGGAGCCGGAGTGCGACAGCAAACGCCGGCGGTTCCGGACGATATGGATCAGTGACGTCCACCTCGGCACGCGGGGCTGCGCCGCCGACCTGTTGATCGATTTCCTCGATTCAACCGACAGCGAGACGATGTACCTGGTCGGCGACATCATCGACGGCTGGCGGCTGAAGAAAAAATTCTACTGGCCTGCGACCCACAACGACATCGTCTGGCGCGTGATGAAGCGCGCGAAGCGTGGCACCCGGGTGGTCTATGTGCCCGGCAACCATGACGAGATGTTCCGCCAGTTCACGGGCATGAGTTTCGGCGGGGTGGAGATCAAGCGGCAAGCGATTCACACGACCGCCGACGGCCGCCGCCTGCTGATCGTCCACGGTGATGAATTCGACGCGATCATGCTGTCGCACCGCTGGCTCGCCTTCCTAGGGGACCAGGCATACGGCGCGCTGATGCGCTGCAACCACGCGGTGAACAAGGTCCGCCAGTGGCTGGGCAAGCCCTATTGGTCACTGTCGAAGACCGCCAAGCAAAAGGTCAAGAACGCGGTCGAGTTCATCAGCCGGTTCGAACATGCCGTGGCGCATGAAGCGGCGGCACGGGGGGTCGATGGCGTGGTGTGCGGACACATCCACCATGCCGAGTTCCGCGAACTTTCCGGCGTCACCTATTACAACGACGGTGACTGGGTGGAGGGGTGCACCGCACTGGTCGAACATTTCGACGGCACGATGGAGATTCTTCATTGGCCCGACGAGATGGCGAAGCGCGACGCGGGCCGCCCGATGTTGAAAATGGCGGCGTAGGCAGGGCACATGCGGATCGCGATCGTCACCGATGCCTGGGATCCTCAAGTCAACGGCGTGGTTCGCACGCTGAAGGCAACCCGTGCGGAACTGGAGCAGCAAGGGCACGACGTCCTCGTGATCTCGCCCGACAATTACTACAATCTGCCATGCCCGACCTATCCGGAAATCCGGCTTGCGGTGGCACGCGCGGCGACGATCGGCGACCGGCTGATGACTTTCGCGCCCGACGCGGTTCACCTGTCCACCGAAGGGCCGCTGTGCCTGGCCGCACGGCGCTGGTGCGTCCGCAACGGCTGGCAGTTCACGACCGCCTATCACACGCAATTCCCCGATTATTTCGCGGCACGTACCGGCATCGGGGCGGACTGGGTCTGGCCCTATTTCCGCTGGTTCCATTCGGCATCGCAGGCCGTACTGGTTTCGACGCCATCCGTACGCGACATATTGCGCCAGCAAGGCATTCCGCACAGCGTCCACTGGAGCCGTGGCGTCGACATCGATGCGTTTTCGCCGGAGGTGCCGCAGCACCCCACATTCGCGAATTTGCCGCGCCCCATCCAGCTTTATGTAGGGCGCGTGGCAATTGAAAAGAATATCGAGGCGTTCCTGGCGACCGGCCATCCGGGAACCAAGGTTATCGTCGGAGACGGTCCCGCGCGGCTGGCCTTGCAGGCGCAATATCCAGATGCCGTATTCCTGGGCGCGCTCTCCGGCGCGGAGCTTGCCGGTGCCTATTCAGGTGCGGATGTGTTCGTTTTCCCCAGCAAGACCGATACATTCGGGCTCGTGATGATCGAAGCGCTCGCCAGCGGTACGCCGGTCGCTGCCTTTCCCGTCAGCGGCCCGATCGACATCGTGACCCCGGCGACGGGCGCACTTTCTGACGGGCTGGACATTGCGATCGCGGATGCCTTGGCCCGCAACCGGTCAGACTGCGCGTTTTACGGACGGACTTACACCTGGGAAGCCAGCGCACGGCAATTCGCGTCGGCATTGGTCGCAGCCATCGAACCTTATGCGCGTGCGGCGTAGCGGCTTGCCCTTCGCCGGGCATCGGACTACATCCTGTCGCAACCAGGCCGCTCCGAAAGGGGCGGCCCTTTTCTTATCGACGAAAGTTACCACCGATGGCCCAGCCCCTCATGCCCCACGCGACCGCTTCTTGGCTGGTCGACAACACCGCGCTCAGCTTCGAACAGATCGCGACGTTCTGCGGGCTCCACATCCTAGAGGTTCAGGCGATCGCCGACGACACGGCAGCAACCAAGCTGACGGGCCGTGACCCGATCCGCGCGCATGAACTGACGCAGGCCGAGATCGAAAAGGGTCAGGCCGATCCGAACTATGTGCTCAAGATGGAGCGTGAGCCGGAAGCCGCGACCCGCACGAAGGGGCCGCGTTACACGCCGGTCAGCAAGCGGTCGGACAAGCCTGATGGCATCGCCTGGATCGTGCGCAACCACCCGGAAGTCAGCGACGGCCAGATCGGCAAGCTGATCGGCACGACGCGCACGACGATTGCCGCGATCCGCGACAAGAGCCACTGGAACATTGCCAATATCGTTCCGAAGGACCCGGTAACGCTCGGCCTTTGCTCGCAGCGCGAACTGGACGCGACGATCGCCAAGGCCGCCAAGGCCGCCGGTCTCGCGCCGCAGGTCGACACCCGTTTCGAAGGCGATCGTGAGGCGCTGCTCGACCAGCTGCGTACGGAGCGTGAGGAAGCGGCACGCGTGGCCGACGCCATCGCCAATGGCGAAATGGAAGCGCCCGCGATGATCGGCGGCTTCGTGGATCCCTTCAAGCGTTAGAATAGGTGGCATCGGCGAGACTGGCATCGCGTCTCGACGCGTGCCAAGGCGTTGCAAATGGCAACCTTATCTCCCGCCACGCCGACGCCTGACGTCAGTCTGACCGATCATGGATTCGAACCCTTCGAATCGCGCGGACTGATTTATCCACTCGGCAAGTTCGCACCCGATTATGGTGATGTGCATATGCTGGGCGGAGGGCTTGGCTGGACTCGGCTGCACGTTCCGGGTTCGCTTCGCCATATCAACGTTTGGCTGATCGACGATGGTGATGGGGTCGCGGTGGTCGATACCGGCCTGTCGAATAGTGCGACACGTGAAGCCTGGGGAAAGGCACTGGCGGGACGCCCGGTGTCGCGCGTGCTGGTCACCCATTTCCATCCCGACCATCTGGGGAACGCCGGATGGCTCTGCTCCGAGCATGGCGTTGCCTTGTGGATGAGCCGGACCGAATATTTGCTCGCGCGGATGCTCATCGCTGATCGGCGCGACGAACCGCCCGAAGAGGCGGTTGCGCAGCTTGTGGGGGCAGGCTGGACCGGCGAGCAGCTTGCTCCGATGAAGGCGCGGGGCTGGGGCAATTTCGCGAAGATGTTGTCCGGCTTGCCCGTTGGACATATTCGTGTGCGCGACGGCGACGAGATCAGGATCGGGAACCGTGACTGGACCGTCTGGATGGGCAGCGGCCATTCGCCAGAGCACGCCTGCTACATCGACTTCGCGAACAAGGTGATGATCGCCGGCGACCAGGTGCTGCCGCGGATCACGAGCAATGTTTCGGTCACCATCACGGAACCGGAGGGCGATCCGC
The DNA here is from genome assembly GCA_002336985.1 of Sphingomonadales bacterium UBA1936. Taxonomy (GTDB): domain Bacteria; phylum Pseudomonadota; class Alphaproteobacteria; order Sphingomonadales; family Sphingomonadaceae; genus Sphingomonas_O. The sequence goes on along the minus strand of DDFE01000030.1, from coordinate 1,240 downwards.
TCGGCGAATGGATGGCGTCGATCGAGAAGTTCCGTGCGTTGCCCGATGACCTGCTTGTGCTGCCCGCGCACGGCGAGCCGTTTTACGGATTGCATGCCAGGCTCGATAAGCTTGAGGAGGGGCACAGAACGAGCCTCGACCGGCTGCACGCCCATCTGGTGGAGGAGCCGCGTCGGGCGGTAGATTGCTTCAGCGTGCTGTTCGGTCGCGCGATCGACGACAGCATTCTGGGGCTAGCGACCGGGGAAGCGCTGTCGCACTTGCGGCACCTGGAGGTGACGGGCCGGGCCTCTTATGAGACACGCGATGGCGTGAACTGGTGGTTGGCACGTTGACGTGTTCGTCAACTTGCTTACACCTATGTCAGTGAACGATCCGACCGAAATCTGGCGCAAATCCTATGTTCATCCCGGCAGATGGGATGTCGAATTCGCGCCGATGACCTTGCCTGAAATGTTCGCGGCAAGTGTTGCGCAACACGCAAATGGGACTCTCACCGATTTCCTCGGTGCCCGGCTGAGCTATGCCGACATCGGCGATCATGTGGCCCGGTTCGGCGCGGCACTCGTCGCCCAGGGGCTGAAAAAGGGCGACCGGATCGGCCTCTACCTGCCCAATGTTCCCGATTATGTGATCGCTTATTACGGCGCGCTTCAGGTCGGCGCGATCGTCGTCAATATGTCGCCGCTCTATTCGCGCGAGGAACTGGCCCACCAGGTTGCCGACAGCGGCGCGCGGATCATTGTCACCAGCGATGTGCCGGCGCTGTTCGGTACAGCGAAGGCGCTGCTCGACGACGGGTCGGTCGATCGCATCATCGTCGGGAACCTGTCGGGCTGGCTGCCCTGGCTGAAACGCTGGCTGTTCCGCCGCTTTCGCGCTCATGACGTGGCCGCGATCCCGCAAGGAGATCCGCGCATCATACCCATGGTATCGATGCTGGCCGCTGCCGCCGCGCCGCATAGGGTGACGGTGTCGCCCGCCGATGTCGCGTTGATCCAGTACACTGGCGGCACCACGGGTACGCCCAAGGGTGCGATGCTGACCCATGAGAACCTGACTGCCAATGCGCGGCAGGTGCACGCGCTCGATCCGCATCCGGAAATGCCCGATCGCATCGTCGGCGTGCTGCCGTTCTTCCATGTCTTCGCCAACACCTGCGTATTGAACCGGACGATGCTGTCGGGCGGCATGATCGCGATGTTGCCGCGCTTCGGGGCAAAGGACACGCTGAAGACGA
>DDFE01000136.1:14647-15867 GCA_002336985.1 Sphingomonadales bacterium UBA1936 | reverse complement strand
AGGTCCGCGGTGATCGCGATCTCGGACCGCGCCGCTTTCAACCGCCGGACGAGGTCGACAGCCTGTTGAGGCGTATGGCGGCGCTTCATGCGTTTCAGGATCATAGCGTCGCCCGACTGCAGCGACAGATGAACGTGCGGCATGACGCGTGGCTCGTCGGCGAGCAGCGCGAACAGTGGCGCATCGACTTCTGCCGGATCGAGGGACGACAGTCGCAGACGGGGCAAGGCAGGTACCTGTCGCAGGATTTCGGCGACGAGTCCGGCAAGCGAAGGACGGTAGCTGGTCAGGTCTACCCCGGTAAGCACGACCTCTTGCTGACCACGCTCGACGGCTGCGGCCACCGCATCGACGATATCGGCGATGGCGAGCGACCGGCTTTCCCCGCGTGCCAGAGTCGTCACACAGAAAGTGCAGTCGTGATCGCATCCGTTCTGCACTTCGATGAAGGCGCGTGCGTGGCCCGTGCCGCTGACCGCAGGACGCGCATCGCGCAGGTCGTGCTTCGGCACGACGCGTGACACTTCGGGCATCGCGGCAAACATCGGCCCGTCGGTCTCGGCGGCACAACCCGTGACGATGATCGGCAGGCCGGGACGTTCGCGTGCGATGCGGCGCACTGCCTGCCGCGCCTGGCGCACCGCCTCTCCGGTCACCGCACAGCTGTTGATCACGATCTGCGGCGCTTCGTTTGCAAGGCGCGCCTTGATCGCGGCCCCCTCGGCAATGTTGAGCCGGCATCCGAAATCCAGGACCTCGACGCTCATAGCGGAAAGCTGTCCCAGTCGAACTCGCCCGTATACACATGCGTCGCCGGGCCGGTCATGCGGATGCCGCGTCCCTCGGCCCAATCGATTTCGACCGTGCCGCCGGTCATCGCCACGCTGACGGGGCTTGTCACACGCTTCGACCGGATCGCCGCGACCGCGGTCGCGCAGGCGCCTGTGCCACATGCAAGCGTCAGGCCTGCGCCGCGTTCCCAGATTCTCAGCGTCAGTGAATTCGCACCCGTCACCGTCGCGACGTTGACGTTGATCCGGTCGGGAAACAGCGCGTCGGTTTCGACTTGCGGACCCAGCGTTTCGATATCGATCGCGCGGTTGTCGTCGACGAAGAACACTACATGCGGATTGCCGACATTGACGGCCGCCGGGTTGGCGAGTTCGCCCCAGGCAACCGGCATCGCAGCGGTATCCATCGCATAGGCGAGGGGAATTTCG
>DDFE01000136.1:11251-14640 GCA_002336985.1 Sphingomonadales bacterium UBA1936 | reverse complement strand
CACCGCATCACCCATCAACAAGGCGACGGCGCGAAAAGCGTTGCCGCAGGCTTCCGCCGGGCTGCCGTCCGAATTCCAGATCGTCATCGCCGCGTCACGGTCGGACGATGCCTCAAGCAAGATCAACTGGTCGCAGCCGATGCCCATGCGGCGGTCGGCGATCGCCTTTGCGCGCGCCGCCGTCATGGTGATCGGCTCGGCACGTGCATCGAGCACGACGAAGTCGTTCCCCAGTCCGTGCATCTTGTGAAAGCGGCCAGTCATCGCCGCGGGCATCTAGGGACTGTGCTGCGAAAGGACAACGCCAGTGACGGTCAGGCCGATTCCCTCAGGTCGTCGTCGTCCGAAGCGACATGCGGCGTGACGCGCGATGTCGGCAGCAGGTTGCGTTCGGCAAGCAGGCGGCGCGTGGTCTCGACCGAGGTCGGACGGCCGTACGACCAGCCTTGTCCCTTGTGACATCCGAGCTGGCGCAGGCGTTCCTCGATCTTCTGCGTCTCGATGCCTTCCGCCGTGACCGGCAGGCCCAGGCTGTCGCCCAGGCGCGTGATGGCATTTACGATCGCCGCGCTCTCACTGTTGTCGATGATCGACATGACGAAGCTCTTGTCGATCTTTATCCGGTCGAACGGCAGCGCACGCAAATGGGCGAGGGAGGAATATCCGGTACCGAAATCGTCGAGCGACAGGCGGATGCCCTGGTTTTTCAGGCTGGAAACGGTCGACTGTGCGAGCGCCAGATTCTCGAAAAGCGAACTTTCCGTGATCTCAACCTCGAGACGCGTCGCCGGGAAATTCGTTTCGGTCAGCAGCTTGACGATCTTCTGCGACAGCCAGGGATCCTTGAGCTGCGTCGGTGAGATATTCACCGAAAGCGTAAGCGCTGCATCCCAGTTGCGTGCCTCGATAAAGGCAAGGCGCATCACCGCCATCGACAGATCGGCGATCATGCCGGTTTCTTCGGCGATGGGAATGAAGTCATCCGGCAGGATCAATCCCTGCGTGGGGTGATTCCAGCGCGCAAGCATCTCGAAACCGTGCAGGCGGCCGGTCGTCAGATCGATCTGCTGCTCGAAATAGGGAACGAACTCGCCACGCGGAATGCCGGTACGCATCGCCGATTCCAGCGCGTTACGGGTGCGAAGCTCGTGCTCCATCGACGTATCGAACCACGACCAGCGGTTCCGGCCTTCACGCTTCGCCGAATACATCGCGATGTCCGCACGGCGCATGAGGTTTTCGATCTCGGTGCAGTCCTCCTCGGACTTGGCAATGCCGCAGGACACGGAGATATGAACGTGCACGCCATCGGCATCGAACGGTTCGGCAAGCCGGGCGACGACGGCCTCGGCGATCTCCTCGACCGCAGCCGGCGCCGATTTGTCATAGGCAAAAAGACAGGCGAACTCGTCGCCGCCCAGCCGTGACGACAGCGCGGCAGAAGGAAGCAGGCGCAAAATTTCCGCCGCGACCGTTTTCAAAAGGGCATCGCCGACCACATGGCCGTGGACGTCGTTGACGTTCTTGAAGTGATCGAGGTCGAACATCAGCATCGCGACGGATTTTTGCCGGCGAAAGCTGCGCTCGATCAGGGCCGTGCCTTCGTCGGCAATGCCGCGGCGATTGTAGAATCCTGTCAGCGGATCGAGCGATGCGAGCGACTGGGCGCGTTGTTCGGCTTCCGCGTGTTCGGACACTTCTTTCGACAGGTCGCGATAGCGCCGGTAGCCGAACAGGATCAGCGCGACGTTGAGCAGCAGTGCAACCGAAAGCGTGCGGTCTGCGCCGCCGCCGACGCCGGTCAGCGTATCGATGATGTTGGACACCGCCTGGCTGCCCGTGCCGACGAACATGACGAGCGCGGCAAGGACGATGCCGCCCGTAATGATGTCATTACGCGCGTTGGCGGTTCTGGAACGGTTGACGTTCAATTCGGACAAAAGGAATCCCCGCCTGAGCAATCAGGAGGAGGTAGGCCTGCGCCGTGAACAAGCGGTAAACGAAAGGCCCGTCCGGGTTGACGAAATGTGGCCGCGCGGGTATCGGCGCCCGCATTAGATAGGGCACCACGGTGCACGCCAGTCGACGAGGTTTCGTCCACTGGCGTTTTTTGCGTTGGAGTAAACGGGTTTGTTCGAGTCGCTGAGCGATCGTCTTGGAGGGGTATTCGACCGCCTGCGCGGCCGTGGTGCGCTGACCGAGGCAGACGTGCGGGACGCGATGCGCGAGGTGCGTGTCGCGCTGCTCGAGGCGGACGTCGCGCTGCCGGTCGCCCGCTCTTTCGTCGACAAGATCACTGAACAGGCCGTGGGCCAGAACGTACTGCGCTCGGTCACACCCGGGCAGCAGGTCGTCAAGATCGTCAACGATGCGCTGGTCGAGATGCTGGGATCGGAAGCGTCCGACCTCGAACTCGACGTAACCCCGCCCGCGATCATCATGATGGTCGGCCTCCAGGGCTCGGGTAAGACCACGACCACCGCGAAGATCGCCAAGCGCCTGACGGAAAAGGACCGCAAGAAGGTCCTGATGGCGTCGCTCGACGTCAATCGTCCTGCCGCACAGGAACAGCTTGCCGTGCTCGGCGCGCAGGTAAACGTCGCGACTCTGCCGATCGTCACCGGCCAGCAGCCGGTCGATATCGCCAAACGTGCGCTGACCGCGGCGAAGCTGCAGGGCTTCGACGTGCTGATGCTCGACACGGCGGGCCGCCTGCACGTCGACCAGGCGCTGATGGACGAGATGAAGGCGGTGTCGCAGGCGACCACGCCGACCGAGACGCTGCTCGTCGTCGACAGCCTGACCGGCCAGGACGCGGTCAACGTCGCCAAGACTTTTACTGATCAGGTTTCGCTGACCGGCGTCGTGCTTACGCGTATGGATGGCGATGCGCGCGGTGGTGCGGCGCTGTCGATGCGCGCCGTCACCGGCAAGCCGATTAAGTTCGTCGGTACGGGCGAAAAGCTCGACGGCCTTGAGCCTTTCCATCCCAGCCGTGTCGCGGGCCGCATCCTCGGCATGGGCGATGTCGTCTCGCTGGTTGAGCGCGCGGCGGAGTCGATCAAGGTCGAAGACGCCGAAGCGATGGCGGCCAAGATGGCCAAGGGTCAGTTCGACATGAACGACCTGCGCACGCAGCTGAAGCAGATGCAGAACATGGGCGGCCTCGGTGCGCTGGCGGGCATGATTCCCGGCATGAAGAAGGCCCAGGCCGCGATGGCGTCGGGTGCGGTCAGCGACAAGACGCTGGTCCACATGGACGCGATCATCGGGTCGATGACGCCGAAGGAGCGCGCCAAGCCCGAACTGCTTCAGGCCAAGCGCAAGATCCGGATCGCCAAGGGATCGGGCCTCACGGTGCAGGAGGTCAACAAGTTGTTGAAGATGCA
>DDFE01000136.1:10989-11246 GCA_002336985.1 Sphingomonadales bacterium UBA1936 | reverse complement strand
GAAGGCATGCTGGGCGGTGCCGGTGGCATGCCGTCGCTCCCGCCAGGATTTTTGAAGAAGAAATAACGACTTAACGAAGGAAGTAAGACAATGGCAGTTTCAATTCGTCTCTCGCGTGGTGGCTCGAAAAAGCGCCCCTATTACCGCATCGTCGTGGCGGACTCGCGTTCGTCGCGTGACGGCAAGTTCATCGAGCGCCTGGGCAGCTACAACCCGCTGCTCGCCAAGGACGATGCCAACCGCGTCGTGCTCGACGG
>DDFE01000136.1:8080-10951 GCA_002336985.1 Sphingomonadales bacterium UBA1936 | reverse complement strand
AACAAGGCGAAGCCGGGCGAAAAGGCCACGGAACGCGCTGAAGAGCGTGCCGAAAAGGCGAAGGCGGCTGAGGAAGCTGCAGCAGAAGCAGCGGCCGCTCCGGCTCCCGAGCCCGAAGTCGTTGCCGAGGAAGCTCCTGTCGAGCAGGCAGCAGCCGAAGAAGCGCCCGCCGCAGAAGCCGTTGCTGAAGAAGCGCCTGCCGAACAGGCTGCCGCTGAGGAGCCCAGCAACGAAGGCGTTTCGGCATCGGCACCCGCCGAAGGCGCCGAGCAGCCCCAGGCAGAAGAAGCCGTTGCCGAGAGCGCCAGCGCTCCCGCCGAAGGCGCTGCCGAAGAAGAGCAGCAGGCCTAAGCCTTGGACCAGCGCCGCCCCGTCACGCTCGCCGCAATCGCGGGCGCGCATGGCGTGGGCGGCGAGGTCAAGGTCAAGTTCTTCACCGACGACCTGTCGGGCTACAAGAGCTTCAACGACGGCGCGCTGACGCTGAAGTCGTTGCGCGGTAATATCGCCCGCTTCGCCGAGATTCCCGACCGTACCGCCGCCGAACGCTTGCGCGGCACCGCGCTCACCGTTCCGCGTGACACGCTCCCGCCGCTTGGCGACGGAGAATATTATCATTTCGACTTGATCGGCCTGCCTGCGGTTTCCACCGATGGCGCCGACCTCGGCCACATCGCCGCCGTCGAGAACTTCGGCGCGGGCGACATCCTGGAAGTCGAGCGCGCTGACAAGAAGCGCTTCATGATCCCTATGCGCCCGGACGCCGTACTCGAGTGGGGAGAGCGCGTAGTCATTGACGCGGCGTTCGTGGAATAGTATATACATTACGTGTATACGGAGACGTGCGATGGCCGAGGAACGCGCCGAATATATCGGCAAGGTATTCAAGTCGGGTAATTCGGCCGCTTTGCGCCTGCCGAAAGGGCTGGGCGTGCCCGAGGGAACCGAAGTGCGTATGGTGCAGGAGGCGCCGATGACATTTCGGGTGGAACCCGTTGCGCAGCCGCGAAAGACGATCGACGTGAGCGGCTTCGCGGGAAAAGCGCCGTGGTTAAAGCCGCTTCCGTCTGAGCTTCGTGAATTCGAGGAACGTCCAAGCACGATCGCTGCTCGAGAAGCGGTTGAGCGCGAGGCTGCGCGGAAGGCGTGATCCGCTATCTTATCGATGCGGACAGCGCGATCTATGCCATGGTCGATGCAGCGTCTCCCGTAACGCTCAGGATTGCGCAATGCACGCCCGGCGACATCGCGATCTCCGCAATCAGTTTTGCGGAGATCGCTTTGGGTTCGCATGTCGGAATGCCGCCGCCGCAGACCGTGCTCGACGCCTTTGTCGCCGCAATTCCGCTGTTGCCCTTCGACGAAACAGCCGCGCGCACCTATGCGACGCTCCCCTTTAAGCGTGCTCGCTTTGATCGGCTGCTGGCGGCGCATGCACTCAGTATCGATGCGATCGTCATTACCAACAACGAAGGCGATTTCGCCGATGTGCCCGGCTTGAAGGTCGAGAATTGGACAGTTTGAGTGTCGTTTGTTGTCACTGATCCGGATCATGCGCGATGACATCTAGCCAGATCATCACAATGGCCCTGAGTGTGATCCCGTTTCTATCCCTCTTTGCTTTTTGGAGGTTTAAAACACGATGGTCAGATTGGAAAATTGCCTGGGTCAGTAATCTCATCTTGCCGGGCGTTGTGCTTGCGATGTGCACTTTTGTAGCAACAGCGCAGACTTTGGGTGCCCAATGCGATTACGGACCATGTGGAATCGCACTGGCGGACGTTGCACTCGTTGTTTCGGTAGTTGAGGCATTTTCGCTTATACTTACGTTCTTTTTTTGGGTGGTGATCAAACTGGTGCGGAGACGACAGCGCGCGACTGATGATTTGAAGTGGACGTTCAAATGACGTTTGCTGCCCACATTCTAACTCTCTACTCGGAGATGTTCCCCGGACCGCTCGGGGTCTCGCTCGCTGGTCGTGCCCTCGCTGAAGGAAAATGGTCGTGCACATCCGTCCAGATCCGCGACTTTGCGACCGACAAGCATAAGTCGGTCGATGACACGCCAGCCGGGGGCGGGGCGGGGATGGTGATGCGAGCGGACGTGCTTGCAGCCGCCGTCGATCACGCAATTGCCGCGCAACCGAACGCGCCAATTCTCGCCATGACACCGCGCGGTGCGCCGCTGACACAGGCCCGCATCCGCGACATCGCATCCGGCCCTGGCGTCACTATCCTCTGCGGCCGGTTCGAGGGCTTCGACGAGCGTCTGTTCGACGCACGTCCTCAGATCGAGCAGGTCTCGATCGGCGACTTCATTCTGTCGGGCGGCGAGGTCGGAGCGCTGGTCCTGCTCGATGCTTGCATTCGCCTGCTTCCCGGCGTAATGGGCGCGCCCTTGAGCGGGGATGACGAGAGCTTCGAAACGGGGCTTTTGGAATATCCGCACTATACCCGTCCCGCAGAATGGGAAGGGCGCATGATCCCGCAAGTGTTGCGATCGGGGGATCATGCGAAAATCGCAGCCTGGCGTCACGCCAAGGCGGAAGACGACACACGGTTACGCAGACCGGACCTGTGGGAGCGCCATGCCGGTGCTCGGGTCCAGCCTGCCTCTGACGCGCGACGAAAGAATAAGGATCACATGGGGCATGAACCTCATCCAGACGATTGAAGCCGAAAACATCGCGAAGCACACCGCAAAGCGCGCGATCCCCGAATTCCGTCCCGGTGACACGCTGAAGGTCGGCGTCCGCGTCGTCGAAGGCGAGCGCACCCGCGTCCAGAACTACGAAGGCGTGTGCATCGCGCGTTCGAACAAGGGCATGGGTTCGAACTTCACCGTTCGCAAGATTTCGTTCGGCGAGGGCG
>DDFE01000136.1:0-8041 GCA_002336985.1 Sphingomonadales bacterium UBA1936 | reverse complement strand
GCTCCGGTCTTGAGCCGGAGCTACCCTTCCTGTTACGCATCGTTCAGGTCGGCCTGGACCCACACGGGTCCGGGCCGATGATGTATTTGGAGCGGTGATGCGGATATGGCTGAGCATGTTGGCGATCGGGCTGGCGACCCCCGCCGTGGCTGACGAACCCGTGCCGCAAAAACTGACGCTCGAACGGGTTTTTTCGTCTCCCGCCCTCGGGGGTTCCGCGCCGCGCGCGCTAAAGCTGTCGCCGGATGGCAAGTTGCTGACCTCTCTTCGCCCCCGCGCGGAAGACCGTGACCGCTACGACCTGTGGGCGGTCGACGTCGACAGCGGTGCCGAGCGCATGCTGGTCGATTCAACAAAGCTTGGCGGCGGCGAATTGTCCGAAGCCGAAAAGATGCAGCGGGAACGGGCCCGGATCGGCGGCACGCGCGGCATCGTGGCCTATGACTGGGCGGCGGACGGTAAGTCGTTGCTCGTGCCGGTCGATGGCGACGTCTATCTCGCAGGGATCGATGGTCAGACGCGCCGGTTGACCAACACGCCCCAGGGCGAACTCGATGCGACGATCAGCCCGAAGGGCGGCTTCGTGTCATTCGTGCGCGACCAGAATTTTTACGTCGTCGATCTCGCGACGGGTTCCGAACGACGCCTGACGCGCGACGGCGGCGGGACGCTAAGCTGGGGCCTCGCCGAATTCGTCGCGCAGGAAGAAATGCACCGCAGCAAGGGGGCCTGGTGGTCGCCCGACGATGCGCGCGTCGCCATCGAACGCGTCGATGAAAGCGGCGTCGCGGTCATCAGCCGCGCGGCCATCGGCGCGGAAGGGACCAAGCTTTACGAACAGCGCTATCCGCGCGCCGGCGCGGACAACGCCAAGGTACAGCTGTTCGTCCTGCGGAACGACGGCACCGGTCTTGCCCGTGTCGATCTCGGCGACAACGACGACATCTATCTCGCCCGGGTCGACTGGTCGGCCGATGGCAAGACGCTGTACGTCCAGCGCCAGAGCCGCGACCAGAAGACGCTCGACCTGCTCCGCGTCGACCCGAGTTCGGGTGCATCGTCGGTCGTCTTCACCGAGAAGGCGAAGAGCTGGATCAACCTCCACGATAATTTCCGCGCGCTCGGGGATGGCAGCACCCTCTGGTCGTCGGAGCGTGACGGGTTCAGCCATTTGTATCGCTGGAACGCGGGCAAATGGACGCAGCTGACCAAAGGCGCCTGGAACGTCGGCAATGTCATCGCGGTCGATGAAGCCAAGGGCATCGTCACGTTCACCGGCAATCGCGAGACGCCGATCGAGCAGCAGGTGTATGCCGTGCCGCTCGCCGGCGGCGCGATCGAGCAGCTGAGCGAAAACGGTTACTGGACCTGCGCAAAGAGCGGTGCGCGTGCAGAAGTTTGCAGCGCCAGCGGCGGACGCATGATCGTCACCCGGTCGAGCCAGACCCAGCCCGAGCAGACCTATCTCGCCGACATGAGCGGCAAGCGGCTGATGTGGGTCGACGAGAACCGCCTCGATGGCGCGCATCCCTATGCGCCTTACAAGGCTGCGCACGTTCCCGCCGTGTTCGGCACGATCAAGGCCGCGGACGGTTCCGTTCTTCAGACCAGATTGCTGAAGCCCGCGATTGCCGATGGAGCAACGGCGCCGGTGCTGGTCATCGTCTACGGCGGACCGGGGACAGGGCGCCAGGCGACGAACACCTGGGCCGGGGGCCTCGAACAATATCTGGTCCAGCAGGGCTGGGCCGTCTTCTCCGTCGACAACCGGGGCACGCCTGATCGCGGCAAGGCGTTCGAGGACCAGATCTACCGCGCGATGTCGACGGTGGAGGTTGCCGACCAGCTTGCCGGTGTGGCCTGGCTGAAGCAGCAGCCGTGGGTCGATGCACGGCGGATCGCGGTCTATGGCTGGTCCTATGGCGGTTACATGACCCTTCGTATGCTGGAGAGCGCACCCGGCGTTTTCGCGGCGGGTGTATCCGGTGCTCCGGTCACGAAATGGGATCTCTACGACACCCATTACACCGAACGCTACATGGGCAAGCCGCAGGATCCCGGCGGTGCCTATGCCAAGTCGGACCCGCTGACCTATACTGACAAGCTCGTGGATCCGCTGCTCGTCATCCATGGCATGGCGGATGACAATGTCCTGTTCGAACATTCGACCGCGCTGATGGCGAAACTTCAGGCGGCCGGTAAGCCGTTCGAGACGATGGTCTATCCCGGGCAAACGCACCGCGTTGCCGGGCCGGGGGTCAGCGTCCACCTGTGGCGGACGATCATGGCGTTCCTGGACCGCAACGTGCGCGACCGCGCGCATCCGTGACCACGCCTGCGCGAATTCAGGCCGAGGCGGCGCTGCAGGCGCAACAGGCGGTCCTCGCGCGCAACCCGGGCGACCTGATCGCACGCCACAACATGGGCGTGGAACTTCGCCGGCTCGACCGCAGCGAGGAGGCGCTGAAGACGATCGAACAGGCACTGGCATCCGGCATGAAAGCGCCGGAAACGGCGTTGATGCGCGCGCACCTGCTGGGAGACCTCGGCAGGTTCGACGAAGCAGTCGAAGCCTATCAGTCGCTGTTGCTGGTCAAGCCCGACCTGATCGATGCCCATGAAACGCTTGCGCGACTCTTGCCGCAGATCGGGCGGCATGAAGAGGCATTCGACGCCTATCGCCGTGCGCTCGTGGAAGCGCCGGAAGCCGGTACGCTGTGGATGTCCGCGCTCGGCACGGCAAAGGACCTGCGCGACGCCGGCCAGTTGCTTCGCTTTGTGGAGCAGGCCGAACAACGGTTCGGCAAGGAACCCTTCCTGTCGACCCTCGCTGCGCAAGCGCACAGCTGGCAGGGCGAGGACGCTGTCGCGCTCGACCTGCTCAGGGGTGCCGTTGCCGCAGCGCCCGACAATTCGGGCATTCAGGCGACACTCGCGCATGTCGCGGTGCGCTTGGGCGACATGCCGATGGCCGAGGCTGCGGCGCAGCAGGCCGCGCGTATCGCACCCTACAATCAGGCGGCCTGGGCGCTGTTGAGCGTGATCTGGCGGCTGATGGAAGATCCGCGCGAACATTGGCTGGCCGATTACAGCCGGTTCGTGATGCCCATCGAGCTGTCCGGCATCGACGTCGGGGACGTCGCGAAGGCACTGCACGGATTTCACCTGACACGGCAACATCCCGGCGACCAGTCGCTGCGCGGTGGGACGCAGACCCGCGGCAACCTGTTCGAAAAGGCGCATCCGGCGATCGATGCCCTGCGGATCGCGATCGAGGATGCCATGCGCTGGGCATTGTCGACCTTGCCGCCGGACCCCGCGCACCCATTCCTGGGCCGCATAACCAGAGCGACACAGTTCGGCGGGGCATGGTCGGTCCGGCTTGCACAATCGGGTTTCCACATCAGCCATATTCATCAGGCGGGATGGCTCAGTTCGGCCGCCTATATCGCACTGCCTGCCGATGTGGACGGAAACAGCGACGCGGGTGCGCTGGCGTTCGGCATTCCCGATGCCGAGTTGAAGCACGATCTGCCGCCGCGCCGCGTGGTACGGCCCAGGGTCGGCCAGCTGGTGTTGTTCCCGTCCTATATGTGGCACGGGACCTTGCCCTATGCGGCCGACGAGCCGCGCTTGACGGTAGCCTTCGACGCCTTGCCTGCCTGAAAGATTTGCTCCCATGGACTTTGCTGCGCTGCGGGAGTAGCGGCGCAGCCGCATCAAGGAGCTTTAGGTCATGGGTTATCGGGTCGTCGTCGCGGGTGCCACGGGCAATGTGGGGCGCGAAATGCTCAACATTCTCGCGGAGCGCCAGTTTCCGATCGACGAACTGGCTGTGCTGGCATCGTCGCGCAGCCAGGGCGACGAGATCGAATTCGGCGACACGGGCAAGATGCTCAAGGTCCAGAACATCGACAATTTCGATCCCAATGGCTGGGACATGGCGCTGTTCGCCATCGGGTCTGAAGGGACCAAGATCCACGCGCCGCGGTTCGCGTCCGCAGGTTGCACGGTCATCGACAATTCGTCGCTCTATCGCATGGATCCGGACGTTCCGCTGATCGTGCCCGAAGTGAATCCGGAAGCGATTTCGGGCTATACCAAGCGCAACATCATCGCGAACCCGAACTGCTCGACCGCGCAGTTGGTCGTGGCACTCAAACCGCTGCACGATTACGCGAAGATCAAGCGCGTCGTCGTCGCGACCTACCAGTCGGTGTCCGGCGCGGGCAAGCAGGGCATGGACGAGTTGTTCGAGCAGTCGCGCAACATCTTCGTCGGCGATACCGCCGAGGCGAAGAAGTTCACCAAGCAGATCGCGTTCAACGTCATCCCGCACATCGACAGCTTCCTGGACGACGGGTCGACCAAGGAAGAGTGGAAGATGGTCGTCGAGACGAAGAAGATCCTCGACACCAAGATCAAGCTGACCGCGACCTGCGTACGCGTGCCGGTGTTCGTCGGCCATTCGGAAGCGGTGAACATCGAGTTCGAGAACGAAATCTCGGCGGCCAAGGCGCAGAGCCTGCTGCGTGAAGCGCCCGGCATCATGCTGGTCGATAAGCGCGAGGATGGCGGTTACGTGACGCCGGTCGAATGCGTCGGCGATTATGCGACCTATATCAGCCGTGTCCGTGAGGACTCGACGGTCGAGAACGGCCTGAGCCTGTGGTGCGTCAGCGACAACCTCCGCAAGGGCGCGGCGCTGAACGCGGTGCAGATTGCCGAACTGCTCGGTCGGCGTCACCTGAAGAAGGCGGCATAAGGGTGGAGGGCGGCTGCCAGTGCGGCCGTATCCGCTATACGGCGGACATCACGTCCGACGAGGCGTATCTGTGCCATTGCCGCATGTGCCAGCGTGCGACCGGCGGGGTGTCGATCGCCTTCGTGAACCTGCCCAAGACGGCGCGACGCTGGCATAGCGAGCCGGAATATTACGCGTCGTCGCCGATCGCGCAGCGGCCGTTCTGCAAGGAATGCGGAACGCCGCTGGGCTTCGAATTCGTCGACGGTCCCAACTGCGACCTGACCGTCGGCAGCCTCGACGATCCCTCGCGGTTCGTACCGACCAGCCATTTCGGAATCGAGAGCCGGCACGAGGCATGGATCGACACGACCGGCCTTCCGGGCAAGCGCTGCGACGAGCATGAAGCGCTGGTCGAGCGCTGGAAGAATGTCGGGATGACCGTTCCCGAATAAGCCGCCCTATTCGGCGTGGACAATCTCGATCTTGCCCTTGGGACTCGAGAGCAGGAAGACGAGCGGCACGACGGAAATCGCGATCCACGCCATGAAATAATAGTCGTCGAGATAGGCGATCATCGCCGCCTGCTGGTTGATGATACCGTCAGCCGCGAGGAACCCGGCGTCGGACACGCTGCCGAACTGGTCGAGGGCGCTCAGGTTCAGGGTCGGGATGGTCGTCGACGTGATGTGGCTCGCCAGGTCGGAATGGCTTTGCTGCAGGTTGCGTGCGAGCAGGGTCGTGACGATCGATATCCCCGCCGACTGGCCGATGCTGCGCGTCAGGTTGAGCAGGCTCGCGCCCTCCGTCCGATAGATGCCCGGCAGTGTCGCGAAGGCGAGCGCATTCAGCGGCATGAAGACCAGGCCCATGCCGATTCCCTGCACGAAGCCGCTGATGATCACCGGCCAGAAATCCATCTGCAGCGACCAGTTTGCCATTTGCCTCAGAGAGAAGGCGAAGATGAGCAAGCCCACGGCGATCGAAATACGAGTATCGATCTTGCCCATCAGGCGTGCCGCGATCGCCATTGAGATAAGGACGCCAACGCCGCGCGGCGCCAGCATGATCCCGGTATCGACCACTGGATAACCGAACAGCTGCTGCAGCATCGGGGGCAGAAGGGCCATCGGCGCCATCGTCGAAATGCCGATCACCACCATGAACAACATGCCCACCGCGAGGTTGCGGTTCAGGAACAGTTCGCGATCGAACAGCGGCTTCTTCGCGGTGATCAGATGAACGACCGCCATCCAGAGCGCGGCCGCCGCCACACATCCTTCGAGGATGATTTCCCAGCTCGAGAACCAGTCCTCCTGCTGCCCGCGATCGAGCATCAGCTGGAAACTGGCGACAGCGATGCCGATCAGGGCAAACCCTGTGACGTCGAACGAGCGCTGCTCGCGCGGACGCGTCGGCAGCAGCAGCCACAGGATCGCGAAGGTCGCGATGCCCACGGGAAGGTTCACGTAGAATACCCAGCGCCAGTTATAGCTCTCGGTCAGCGCACCGCCGATGACCGGTCCCATGATGGGCCCGACCATCATGCCCATGCCCCAGACGGACATGGCCTTTGCCTGGTCCTTGGGCGCGTTGATGTCGAGCATCGCGGTCTGCGACAATGGCCCGATGAACGCCGCGCTCATGCCCTGGAAGATACGGAAAACGACCATTTCCTCCAGGTTCACGGCCGTCCCGCACAGCATGGATGCGACAATGAATCCGCCGACTGCGAAGAGGAACAGGTTACGCGACCCGAACCGGCCTGAGAGCCAGCCGGTCGCCGGAATGGCGATGGCGGCCGCCACGATATAGCTCGTCAGCACCCAGGTAACGGTATCGACGGTCGCGCCCAGGCTGGTCTGCATGTGCGGCAGCGCGACGTTTGCGATCGTAGTATCGAGGATCTGCATGATCATCGCACCCATGATGCCGATGGTCAGCAGGCCCTTTTGCCGGACGGGCAGGAACGCCTTGTCCGGGGCGCCACTGGTGGCGGTGTCAGTCACGGGATTTCGTGTCGATCTTCACATCGGTGCTGAGCCCGGCGATCATCGCGCGTGCAGGCTTGCCGTCGATCGCAATACGCACGGGCACGCGCTGGGTCACCTTCACCCAGTTGCCGCTCGCATTCTGGGCAGGAAGAACCGAAAATTGCGATCCCGTACCGGCGCCGATGCTGGCGACATGGCCATGGACCTTCAGGCCCGGATAAGCATCGAACGTCAGTTCGGCCGGCTGGCCCACCGCCATGTGGTTGAGGTCGGTTTCCTTGTAGTTCGCCTCGACCCACGCCTGTTCGCTGACGACCAGGCTGAGCGCTGGTACGCCGCTGGGCGTGATGTTGCCCACCTGCAGGCGGCCGGTCTGGCTGACGATGCCCGCCTTGGGTGCGCGCACGACGGTGCGCGAAAGGTTGAGTTGGGCTCGTTGCCTTTCGACCATCGCCGCCTGAAGCGCGGCCGGCGCACCGGCACCCGCCGTGCCGCTGCCCAGCTGGCTGCGTGCACGTGCGGCGGACGCCTGCGCCGTCGCCAGCTTGGCCTTGCCGGCGGCCACATTATGGGCCGCGGCATCGAGCGCGGCGCGCGTCGTGAAGCCGCGCTTCATCAGTTCGGCCTGGCGGTCATAGGTGACCTGCGCGAGCGAGATGTCGGCGCGCGCGCTTTCGATGTCGGCATTCGCACTGCCGATGTCGGTCGACATGGTGCTGACCTGCACATTGGCGGCAGCGATCGCGGCTTCGGCCTGCGCCAGCGCGATGCGATAGGGCTCCGGGTCGATCTGGAACAGGACGTCGCCCGCCTTGACCGTCTGGTTCTCGCGCACGTTCACCGACACGATGCGACCGGAGACGTCCGGGCTGATCGAGACCATGTCCTGCTTCACATAGGCGTTGTCGGTCGTGATGTACCGGCCCGACGTCAGCCAGAAATAACCGCCGACGACGGCGATGATCAGCGGAATGCTGATCATGAGCACGGGCCGCAGCCACGACCGGCGCTTCGGTGCGACGACCTCATCGACCGGCTCGATCGGCGGGGCAGGGACCGGCGACGATGTGCTGAGATCGATGACGGGATCGGCGTCAGCCATGATTGGCCTCCTTGCCCTTCGGCAAATTGTTCAGGTTCGTTTGAATGGTTTCCAGCCCGTGGACGAGTTCCGCCCGGGTTTCCTGCGACATGCCATCGATGGCCTGGTCGAACAGGTCCTCCGCGACCACCCGAAGCTTCTCGATCAGCGGCAATGCCTTTGGCGTGAGGAATATTTGCCAGGCGCGCCGGTCGGCCGGAT
>DDFE01000054.1:1993-6571 GCA_002336985.1 Sphingomonadales bacterium UBA1936 | reverse complement strand
CTAAGCGCGCGGCACGATGAACGACCTTCTCCAGCTTTGCGTCCATGATCTCGAAGTATCGGTGCTGACCGGCATCTATTCCGAAGAAACGCACCTGCCGCAGCCGCTCAGGATATCTGTAACCGTCGATCTAGATGCGCCCGATCGGTTCGACCCCGTGACGCCGCTGTCGCATTCGAAGAACTACATGGACCTGAAGCATGCGATGACGGCAGCGCTGCCCGAGGGCACGCACTTCGTGCTGATCGAGGCGGTGGCGGACCACATCGCCGAAACGCTGATGATCGGCGATCCCCGGGTCGTCCGGGTGGAAGTCGCGATCGTCAAGCTGGCGCTCAGCGAACGCAACGAATCGATCGGCATCCGCCGCGTGCGGCATCGCCGGTGAAACTGGCGCTCGTCACGGGTGGGCATCGCCGATTGGGCGCTGCGATCAGCGCGCGGTTGGCGACTGAAGGCTGGGTGCTTGCCATCCATGGAGCCCATGACGCCGAGCCCGACGAGGATCTGGCCAATCGTCTGAAACTTGCCGGGACCCGCTGGCAGGGATTTGTAGCGGATTTAGCGGACCCGGCTGCGGTCGATGCACTATTGCCGGGCGTGGCGGCACATTTCGGCGAGATGCCGACGTTGCTCGTGAACAACGCCGCGCGGTTCGACCAGGACGATGCAACGACCGCGACGGCGGCTAGCGTTGCCGCGCATCACGCCGTCAATGTCGCAGCGCCGGTATCGCTGACGCTCGCCTTGCACCGTTATGGGGGTGAGGCCGCGGTCGTGCAGATCGTCGACCAGCGCATCCGCAATCCCGTTCCCGATCAGCTGAGCTACAGCCTGTCGAAAGCGATGCTCGCCGCAACGACCCGCACTTTGGCGCTCGCACTCGCACCACGCGTGCGTGTGAATGCGGTCGCGCCCGGCCTGACCCTGCCGACGGTCGACTATGACGCCGTGCAGATGGACAGGATCGCGGCGTCGATGCCTCTCGAACGGCTTCCGTCACCTGACGACATCGCGGACGCGGTGGTCTGGCTGGCCAATGCCAGGAGCGTCACTGGCCAGACCATCTTCATCGATGGCGGCGCGAACCTGAAGAGCTTCGACCGCGACTTCGTTCAGCTCTGACTCCGCGTGCGGGTGCAAGGGCCCAGCGCTCCCATGACGAACTTGTAGTCGCTCCGGGCGGCTTCGACGCCTTCGGGCGGAAGTTCGGCGGTCGCCGCAGACGGTAAGTCCGTCGGTAGTGCACAGGCAAGCCGGTACCAGGCGAGCGTGTCACGCTCCGGCGGCTTGGCGGCTTCATCGACGATCTCGCCCAGCGCTACCGCCCAATGGGGTTCCATGCCTGGCCTGCGCAGGATGCTGAGCGACACCGGTTCAGACGAGGCTGTGGCCAGGAAGATCTGCGTCTCGCCTTCGCCCGGTAAGTTGCCTGGGCTGTGAAAGGCGCTCGTAATTCCCGTGATGCGCGGCGGCGCATCTGCTGCGAGGCCGTTCGTGATGACAGTACGGACGCGTTCCTCCGCGGCCGCGCTCCACGGTACCATCGCGTCGCGCGCCGTAAGCCGCAGTTCGCCCGGTTTCCCGTCCACTGGCAAAGCGGCGAGCATCACGATGGTCTTGATCAGCTTGGGCGGCTTGCCACGTGCGTCGGGGGCAACGTCGGCCAGCCATGCCACCCGCGGGGCGAGGCCGCCGGTCCCGCGAATCAGGGACGTGACATCACCGACTAAATAGTAACGAATCCGTGTACCTGGCGTTGCAACACCCGGCGCTTCGGGCAAACGGATCGCCTCGACGACGCGCACGCGCGCAACGACCGGCGATGCCAGAAACAAATCCGACACATCTGCATAGGACCATGTTTCAACCGGCGACGTGGCAACCACAGGCTTGGAAACCGCCGCAAATCCGTCAGTTACGGGCGTAATGGTAACCGCTGTCAGGCCGATCGCCGCAATATGGCCGACCCGAAATCGCCACGGCATTGCAACCTTTATCCTCATTCCACGCTTTCCTTACGTTTGACGGATGCTTCTAGAGACGCTGTATCCAAAAGGCGATTGCACGGGGAACGGGTCGTCGATAGACTTC
Organism: Sphingomonadales bacterium UBA1936; assembly: GCA_002336985.1. Lineage (GTDB taxonomy): Bacteria > Pseudomonadota > Alphaproteobacteria > Sphingomonadales > Sphingomonadaceae > Sphingomonas_O. Next base: position 4,477 of record DDFE01000054.1, on the reverse strand, counting down.
ACCCGTTCGTCCTGACTGGAGGTCGCTCTCGCGGGACGATAACTAGGGTCAAAAGCGTTCCATTTTTCCGGGGCGCAAGCGTCCTCGGTTTTGAGTTTGAGGGAGTTGAACAGCTGAATGGCCTACCTTGATCCCAAGCCACTGTCGCAGTCGCGAATTACGTCGATCGTCCTGGTCGTCCTGATTCACGCAGTCGGCATTTGGGCAATGTTCAATGGCGGTGCACAATACGCCAAGAAAGTTTTGAAGGATCTCGACGTCATCGAGATCAAGGAGCCGCCGCCGCCGCCCGAAAAGCTGCCGCCGCCTCCTCCGCCGGACACGAAGCTGCCGCCGCCTCCGGTCGTGCCGCCGCCCATCGTGCAGACCAATACGCCGCCGCCGCCGACCGTGATCGTTTCGACGCCGACGCCGCCTCCGGTCTATGTTCCGCCGCCGCCGGCTGTCATCACGCCGCCGCCGCCCCCGCCGGCTCCTGTCGCGCTGCAACCACGCGGCGATGCCAGCACGTGGTTCAGCCCCGACGATATTCCGGATTCGATCAAGCGCGATCGTGACGCTGGCGATATCGGTACGACGGGTTTTACCGTTCAGGTCGGTCCGAACGGACGTGTGACCAGCTGCGCCATCACGGCATCAAGCGGCGAGCCGCGGCTCGACGATCTGACCTGCCGCCTGGCGACCAGCCGCGCGCGTTTCCAGCCGGGCAAGGATTCGTCCGGTCAGGCGACCGGCGGGCAGTACAGCCGCCGCGTCAAATGGCGCATCGCGAACTGATCTTCACGGCAAACAGATTCAAACCACACAGATAGTTATAGGGAAGAAAGCACATGATGATTGAACTCGCAGCTGCCGCTGCCGCTGCCGCGCCGAAGACCGCCGAATACGGTCTGCTCCCCGCCCTGAAAGAAGGCGGACCCGTTTCGATCGGTACCTTCGTGATCCTCGTGATTATGTCGATCGGCACGCTGTTCATCTTCTTCACCAAGCTGTGGGAACAGCAGAAGATCCTCAACCAGCACAAGAAGGTCCGCGCGACGTTCTGGTCGCAGCCCACGCTGCAGGATGCGGCTGCCAAGCTGGAGAAGGACACCCCCTATCGCCAGATCATCGACGACGGCCTCCGCGCGCAGGATCAGCACACGCTGCTTTCGGATGCGCAGGACCAGCACGACTGGCCGACGATCGTCATGCTCCGCACCAAGGGCGCGATCGATTCGAAGCTGAAGAGCGGCCTGTCGTTCCTCGCAACCGTAGGTTCGACCGCACCGTTCGTCGGTCTGTTCGGTACCGTTATGGGCATTCTCGCCGCACTGGTTAAGATCGGTGCTTCGGGTCAGGCATCGATCGACACCGTCGCCGGTCCGGTCGGTGAAGCGCTTTACATGACCGCAATCGGTCTGGGCGTCGCCGTTCCCGCCGTGCTTGCGTTCAACTGGCTGCAGGGCCGCAACAAGCAGATTTCGGAAGAAATGCTGGCGTTCGTGAACAGCATCCAGGGCTGGATCTCGTCGAACGGCGCCGTCAAGCCGACGACGGCACGTGCGGCTGCTGCAAAGGCACCTGCAAAGCCCGCAGCTGCTCCTGCCAAGGCCTAAGCGACGTTGCTGATACGGGGCGGCCTGTTTCGGCCGCCCCGCAAAAATTCGAATAGGATTTCTGACTTATGTCAATGAGTGTGGGCGCCGAGGACGACGGCGAAGACAAACCGATGTCGGAGATCAACACGACTCCGCTCGTGGACATCATGCTCGTGTTGCTGATCATCTTCCTGATCACGGTTCCGGTCGTCGTCCAGACGGTGAAGGTCCAGCTGCCGAACGTTCGTTTCGAGCCGACCCAGACCAAGCCTGAGAACGTCTCGCTTTCGGTGCGTGGCGGTCCGGGTAACACCTGTGAGGTTTACTGGAACCTGACCCGTGTCGATTCGAAGGAACTGCTCGACCGCGCCGTCGCCAAGCTTCGGCTGGAAGTCGACAAGCAGGGCGGCCCGACCGCGCAGGGCATCGAACTTCCCGAAGCGCATGTTCGCGGTGACGTGAACACGCCGTGGATGTGCGTCGCGGGTGCGATCTACAACATGCAGCTCGCTGGCTTCCAAAAGGTCGGCTTTATTTCCGAACCGCCGGCTGGCGGTACGATCCGGCTCTAAGCCGGCCGCGAATCAGGAGTTACATTTCCCATGGCAATGAGTTCAGGCGGCGGTAACGAAGACGAACCAATTGGTGATATGAACACGACGCCGCTGATCGACGTCATGCTCGTGTTGCTGATCATGTTCATCATCACCATTCCCGTCCAGACACACGCGGTGAAGATCAATCTTCCCGTCAACAATCCGAACCCGCCGCCGATCACGATCAAGCCGACGTTCAACACGGTTTCGGTCAATCTGCAGAACGTCGTGACCTGGAACGATTCTCCGATCGATCTGGTGACGCTGCGTACGTTCCTCGACCAGACCAAGGCGATGACGCCGGAGCC
>DDFE01000054.1:1548-1987 GCA_002336985.1 Sphingomonadales bacterium UBA1936 | reverse complement strand
GAGAACGAGCGCTACGCGAACTTCTCGAAGTAAGGCGAAGGGCTGGCAGCTCGCTGAGCGACAGCCCGCAAGCGACCACAAGACAATGTAACGGCGCAGCCCTCCCGCTGCGCCGTTTCTTTTTGTTTGGACGTCAACCGACCTGCTCCCAACAATCTGCTTGCCGTTAATAGGAAATGTCATATCATCTCATTTCTTCTGTTGCTTTCGTGATTGGGAGAAATGCCATGGCCATGGGTACAGGAACTGCCGACGGTGAACCGATCGGTGCAATGAACACGACACCGCTGATCGACGTCATGCTGGTACTGCTCATCATGTTCATCATCACCGTGCCGCTCCAGACGCACGCGGTGAAGGTCAATCTCCCCGGACGAAGCGACAAGCTGTCCTCTCCGATAAACCGGGATTCGAATATCGTGTCGGTTACCCGGCAGGG
>DDFE01000054.1:0-1505 GCA_002336985.1 Sphingomonadales bacterium UBA1936 | reverse complement strand
ATAGCCCCTCGATTTACCGAGGGCGGCTGGGCGGCGAGGTATCGCGGCCCAGCCGTGCCGGGCTAAACTTCGATACCTTGGAACTGAAGGCGGGCCAGGCGCTCGTACAGGCCGCCGCTGCGGGCAAGCTGGTCGTGCGTGCCCTGTTCGACGATGCGGCCGCTATCCATCACGACGATCCGATCGGCCGCACGCACGGTGGCGAGGCGATGCGCAATGACGATGGTCGTGCGTGCCGCCATCAGCCGGTCGAGCGCATCCTGCACCAGCCGTTCCGACTCCGCGTCGAGCGCGGACGTCGCCTCGTCCAGCAGCAGGATCGGCGCGTCGCGCAGGATGGCGCGCGCAATCGCAAGACGTTGACGCTGGCCGCCGGAAAGCCGCGCGCCGCCTTCGCCCATGAACGTATCCAGACCGGCCGGCAGCTTCTTCAGGAACTCAGCAGCATTCGCGGCTTCGGCCGCAGTCCACAGGTCCTCGTCGCTCGAATCCCATTTGCCGTAGCGCAGGTTATCGCGCGCTGACGCGGCGAAGATCACCGTTTCCTGCGGCACCATGGCGATGCGATCGCGAACCCAGGCCGGGTCGGTTGACGGAAGGGTAACGCCATCGACACTTACGGTGCCGAGCGCAGGGTCGTAAAAGCGCTGTATCAGCTGGAATAGCGTGGTCTTGCCCGCGCCGGACGGTCCGACCACCGCGACTGTCTCACCGGGCGCGATATCCAGTGAAAAGTCGTCGAGTGCGCTGACTTCCGGCCGGGTGGGATAGCGGAAGCTGACGTGATCGAACGTAACCCGGCCCAGCGGCGGGTCGGGCAACGCGACCGGGTTCGCCGGTGCGGCGATTCCCGGCTGTTCGGCCAGCAATTCGCTGAGGCGCCCTGCGGCGCCCGCACCGCGCAGCAGGTCGCCATAGACTTCGGTCAGGGCGCCGAACGCGCCCGCGACGAAACCGCCGGTCAGGACGAACGCCGCGATACCGCCGCCCGACATGCGGCCGGCGATCACGTCCAGCGCACCTTGCCACATGACCAGCGTGATCGACCCGAAGACAAGGGCAATGATGATCGCGGTCATTGCCGCGCGAGTGGCGATCCGCACTTTTGCGGCTGCAAACGTCGCTTCGACCGCGGAGGCGAACCGCCCGGCTTCGCGGCGTTCCTGACCGAATGCCTGGACGATCTTCATCGCGCCAAGCACTTCGTCGACCATCGCGCCGACATCGGCCACGCGGTCCTGGCTGGCGCGTGACAGTTTCCGCACGCGCCGCCCGAACAGCACGATCGGCAGGATGATCAGCGGAATGGCGAGCAGCAGCAGCCCGGTGAGCTTGGGTGCCAGCGTGAAGAGGTAAATGATGCCGCCAATGCCCGTCAGTGCGTTACGCAAAGCGGCGGATACCGTGCTGCCGACGACCTGCTCAATGATCGCCGTGTCCGCCGTCAGTCGCGATGCAATTTCGGACGGCCGGTTCTCCTCGAAGAACGACGGCGACAGGCGCAT
>DDFE01000039.1:7341-16656 GCA_002336985.1 Sphingomonadales bacterium UBA1936 | reverse complement strand
AGGGCGCCGAAGCAGAGCATCGTGAACTCCTGCGGCTGTGCACGGCGCGTGAAACCAAGTCCGCCGTCGCATATCTGCGCAAGCATATTCGAGAGGCCGGCACCAACCTGGTGCGTGCCATTTCCGACAGCCGCACCGCCAACGCCGCATAACTCATCGCACTAGCTGTTTCCGTATCAAGCAGAGTCTTGACATTGTCGATTGGATACGATCTACAATTTCTCAGTTTTTGAGGAGTTGAGCAATGTCGGTTTGGACAGGCGTTTTTCCCGCGGTGACCACAAAGATGACGCAGGATGGCAAGATCGATGGGCAGGCGATGGCTGCCAGCATCGACCGGCTGGTCGACAATGGCGTGTCGGGCGTGATCGTCCTGCCGATGCTCGGTGAAAATTCCTCGCTATCGCTCGCCGAGCGCGAGTCGGTGATCCGGCTCGCCAAGGAAACGGTCGGCGGCCGCGTTCCCGTTCTCTCGGGCCTCGCCGAAATCACGCTCGAAAATGCCAAGGCAAATGCCGCGGCATACCGTTCCTATGGAGCGGAAGGGCTGATGGTGTTCCCCAGCCTCGGCTACATGACCGACCCCCGCGAAACCGCGCACTGGTATCGCGAGATCGCGGGCGCCGGGCAGTTGCCGATCATGATCTACAACAACCCGATCGCCTATAAGGTCGACGTGACCGCCGAAATCCTGAACGATCTGGTGGACGTGCCGGAGATCGTCTGCATCAAGGAAGAAACCGGCGACATCCGCCGGGTCACCGACACCTACATCGAATTCGGCGACCGTTTCAGCGTCTTCTGCGGTGTCGACGATTTGATCGTGGAAAGCAGCGCGTTGGGCGTCACGGGCTGGGTTTCGGGCATGACCAACGCCTGGCCGGCCGAATGCGTGAAGCTGTTCAACCTGTGCGCCGCGCAACGTTACGACGAGGCGCGCAAGCTCTACCATGTGCTGACGCCGTCGTTCCACCTCGATACGCACGTAAAGCTTGTCCAGTACATCAAGCTGGCGGAGCACCTCGTCTATGGCGCGCCCGAGTGGACCCGCGCCCCGCGCCTGCCGCTGGTCGATGAAGAGCGCGCGCATGTCGTCGACACGGTCCAGCGGGCGATCGACGAACTCAAACGCCTTTCATAGCGCAGCCCGTTCACCAACCTTGATTGTATTTTCGAATCTGTTAGTACCATCAACTAACAGGGAGCGGAACCGTGCGAGGCGGACTGCGCTCGTTCCTGCAATCGAGGGAGTGTCGACGAAATGCGCTATGTCCGGATGCCGATCGAGGTCGAGTCGCCCGAGGAAATCGGTTACGGGACCATCCGCTACAATCTGTCGGAAAGCAGCGTCGCGGACCGGACGATTTCCGATCTCGGCCTGACCATTCCCGACCTGAAACTGCTTTATAACGAGCACCGCGGCAGCGAGCGCCTGCGCTCGCTGATCGTGCAGAACGACGAAGGCGTGACGGCGGACGACGTGCTGATCGCTGGGGGCGCTGCGGGCGCGCTTTTCATCGTTTCGACGGCGATCCTGGGGCATGACGACCACCTCGTCGTGGTGCGTCCCAACTACGCGACCAACCTCGAGACCCCGCGCGCGATCGGGTGCAGGCAGACCGAAATCGACCTGTCCTTCGACGATGCTTTCTCGCTCGACCCGGAACGCATCGCCGCCGCGATCACGCCCTCGACCCGCCTGGTCAGCGTTACCTGCCCGCACAACCCGACCGGCACGACCTATGACCTGGCGACGCTCGACCGGCTGGTCGAGATCACGCGCAACGCGGGATGCTGCCTGCTGGTCGACGAGACCTATCGCGACCTGTCGTTCGAACCGCCCCTTCCCCTCGCCGCCACGCGCGCACCGCACGTGATCAGCGTCGCATCGCTGTCCAAGGCATATGGCGTGCCTGGCATCCGCATCGGCTGGATCATCGCGCGCGACCCGGGTCTCAAGGAACAGTTCCTTGCCGCCAAGGAACAGATTTCGATCAGCGGCAGCGTGATCGACGAATGGATCGCCGAGGAAATCCTGTCGCGCCGCAGCGCGTTCCTCGACCCGGTCATGACCGAAATGCACCGCCGCCGCGACCGCATCACGGAATGGATGGCGAGCGAGGAATTGCTCGACTGGGTCAAGCCCAGCGGCGGTGTCGTCTGTTTCCCGCATATGCGCGACGAGCCTCCGGGCGGCACCGACGCATTCTATCGCCGTCTTCTTGAACAATATGGCTGCTACGTCGGGCCGGGCCACTGGTTCGAACGGCCCGACCGCTTCTTCCGCCTGGGATTTGGCTGGCCGACCGCCGATGAGCTAGAGGGCGGCCTGGACGCGATTTCAAAGGCACTGCGCGGTTGAACAACATTCCGAAGATCGGTTTCGTCGGCGTCGGTACCATTGCCGAGGCGCTGATCATCGGAATGTGTGCCGGGGGCGAGCATCGCGCCGACATTTTGTTGTCCCCCCGCAGCGCGGAGATCGCCGAACGGTTGAGCCGGCAATACGACTTCATCCGGATGGCGGCGGACAACCAGTCAGTGGTCGACGGCAGCGACATCGTCTTCCTCGCCGTCCGCCCGCAGGTCGCCGACGAAGTCTTGTCGCCGCTCGTGTTCCGCGCGGACCAGCGGATCGTCAGCCTGATCGCGACTTATGATGTCGCGCGACTACAGCCGCTGGTGGCGCCGGCGATCACCATTGCCCGCGCCATTCCCCTCCCCCCGGTCGCCCAGCGCAAGGCGGCGATGACGCTTTACCCGCCGCTACCGGAAATCGCCGCACTGCTCGACGGCTTGGGACAGCTGGTGCAACTCGACCGGGAAGACGACATCGACGCGTGCGTTGCCGTTACTGCCCTGATGGGAAGCTATTTCGGGATGCTCGACGGCATCACGCGCTGGCTGTCGCAACGCGGGATCGCCAGCGAACAGGCGCAGTCCTACGTCGGTGCGATCTACCACGCCCTTGGCATTGCGGCGGAAGCGCAGGCTGCCGACGGGTTCGACCGCCTGTCGGTCGAATATTCGACCCGTGGCGGACTCAACGAACAAGCATGGCGCGAACTGCGCGCAGCCGGTCTGAACGACATGTTTTCAGAGGCGCTCGACCTGATCCACGACCGCGTCCGCGGGCGCGCGACATTGGAAGACCGGCTGCCTCGTAACCGCTGACAGGTTCAGCAGGACAACCAGGTATCGTTGAGGCGATAGCCGTTCGGAAATGGATCCTCGGGATCGCTGCCATAGTGCGAGACACCGGTCAGCCAGGCACGTCCGCTGACCGACGTAAGTACGGCTCCTGTATCGCCCACCCTGGTTTCGCCTTCGATCGCGCAGGCGAATTCGGTGTCGAGAATGGACAGATGGTTGAACCGTTCGCCGACCGCGAGATCGCCGCGCGCATGCATCAGCGCCATGCGCGCCGAACTGCCGGTGCCACAGGGGCTGCGATCGATCCGGCCCGGTGAGACGACGACGGCATTCTTCGCAGTCTTTACCCCGTCGCGTTCCATCAAGGGGCCGGCGAACAGCGTCTGATTGATCGTATGAATGCCGGGATTGGTGGGATGCACCGAGGGCAGCTGTTCGGCCGCGGCAAGCTTGATGCGTTCGCCGACCTCGACGAGCGTCCGCGCCTCGCCCTGTGCCAGTGTGAAGCCCAGATCCTCCGCGGACACGATCACGTAGATCATGCCGCCATAGGACACGTCGACCGTCACCTGGCCGAGCCCGGGCACGTCGACCGGCTTTTGCAAATGCATGACGAAACTCGGCACATTGCGGAACGACACCCGCCGGCACTTGCCGTCGCCGCATTCCGCCTCGACTCCCACCAACCCTGCCGGCGTATCGACCGTCAGCCGCGTGACCGGCTCGATCATGGGCACCATGCCCGTTTCCAGTGCCACGGTGACCGTGCAGATCAGGTTCGACCCCGACATCGGCGGGTAATAATCGGATTCGATGACGATCATCCCGAGATCCGCCTCGGGCACGATCGGGGGTGTGATGAGATTGACCGCCGCATTCACACTGCCGCGCGGATCTGAGAGCAGCATCAGGCGCAACCAGTCCTGGTCGCGCTCGAGCAATTGCTGGCGCTCGAACATCGACGACGCGCGGGGCGCGATGACGCCGCCGGTGATGACGCGGCCGACTTCCCCCTCGGCATGGGCTCCGACGACTGTGACGACTTGCTGTGTGCGCATGACCGTTCGAGTATCGCATCCGGGCGCCACATTCCAGAAAAATTGTATATTGGATCCGAAACTACGTCTTTACATTAAATGAACACTGCATATTTAAATAATAGACACTGCTCATTTTCTGCGGTAAGCCCCTTTGGAGACACAGGAGTAGACGCGAGTGGAAATCGGCTTTCAGGTCGCTGGTGCCGGAATCGCCCTGCCCGACCGGGTTGTTCCCTCCGAAGAAGTCGATGAACTGATTGACCGCCCATCCGGCTGGACGGAGACGCATCTGGGCATCCGTCAACGATATTGGGCAAACGACGGCGAGACGTCGTCGAGCCTTGGGGCGGCGGCGGCAACCGCCGCGCTGAACGACGCGGGATGGGCCATTGGTGACATCGATGTGATTGTCGGCGCGTGTGCTGTGATGGAGCAACCGATCCCCGGAACTGCCGTGTTCGTGCAACGCCGCCTGGGCTTGGGGCAATCCGGCATTCCTGCGTTCGATGTGAACGCGACCTGCCTGTCCTTTCTCGTCGCCTTCGAGACAGTGCTTGCCGGCTTTGCGCTCGGCAAATGGCGGCGCGCGCTGATCGTCGGTGCCGACATCGCTTCGGCCGCGCTCGACTTCTCCGATCCCGAAGCTTCGGCGATCTTCGGCGACGGTGCTGCTGCTGTCGCGCTAAGCGCCGACGGACCGCATCGCCTGCTCGCCGCACGGCTTTCGACCTTCGGCGACGGCGCGGACCTCTGTCGGCTGGAAGCGGGAGGAACCCGGCTGCGCCCGCACGACGACCTGGACGATTTTCTCGCGCGCAGCCGGTTTCTGATGGACGGCCCCGGCGTTTTCCGCGCGACGGCCAAGCGCTTTCCCGCCTTCATCGAACAGCTCCTGTCGGAAGCAGGAACCGGGCTCGACCAGATCGACACGGTCATCCCGCATCAGGCGAGCGCCGCAGCCCTCGAACACCTCAAACGCGCGGTGCCCGACGGGCATGCCCGCACGGTCGACATCTTCGCAGATCACGGCAACCAGATCGCGGTCGGCATGCCGCACGCCCTGTATCACGCACGCGCAGCGGGACGGCTCACACCCGGCAGCCACTCCCTGCTGATCGGGACTTCGGCGGGCGTGTCACTCGGGGGCGCCGTAATCCGGTGGTGAGACGCCATGCTCTGGTGACGGGTGCGACGGGCGGCCTGGGACGGACGCTGGTGCGTCAGCTGCTCGCGGCGGACTATCGCGTAATGGCTACCGGTCGAAATATTAGGATCGGGACGGAACTTGCCGCCAAGGGTGCGCAGTTCATGGGCGCAGACCTGATTGCCGATTCGCTCGAAAGCCTCGTCGATAAAGTCGATACTGTTTTCCATCTCGCCGCCCTGTCTTCGCCCTGGGGGCGATATGCCGACTTCGAAGCAATCAATATTACGGCGACAGGCCGGCTGCTCGAAGCGGCGCGGCAGGCCGGGGCAAAGCGCTTCATCTACGTATCGACCCCGTCGATCTACGCCGCAGCGCACGATCGCCTCGGCCTGACCGAAACCGATCCGCCGGCGATGCCCTTCGCAAACGCCTATGCGGCAACGAAATACGCGGCCGAGCAGCGAGTTCTGGCCGCCCATGACATGGGCATCGCGACGATCGTCCTTCGTCCACGTGCGATCGTCGGACCGCATGACGAAGTCATCCTGCCCCGCCTGCTCCGCGCCGTAAAGAATGGCCGGATCAGGCTGCCGGGTGGCGGCAATGCGCTGATCGAACTCACCGATGTGCGCGACGTGTGTGCGGCGTTGATCGCGGCGGACCGTGCGTCGGCGACGGGAAAGGCTTTCAACATTTCCGGCGGTTCGCCACGCAGTCTGCGCGCCCTGCTTACGACGATCTTCGCCGTTCTCGAACGGCCGGTCGATATGCGCTCCATCGGCGTCGGCCGAGCCATGGCATTCGCACGGCTCGCCGAAATGATCACCAAACTCATCCCCGGGCAGCCCGAGCCCGCTATTACGACTTACACCGTGAAGGCCCTCGGCTATTCACAGACCTTCGACCTGAGCGCCGCGCGTACCGGACTAGGTTGGACGCCGCGCTTCACGCCTGAAGAAGCTATCGCTCATGCCTTGGGAGAAGGCGCCATCCATGACTGAGGTTACAGTTCGTCCCCTGCGCGTGGGCCACTGCCTGCATCCCCAGATCATGTCGATCCGCGATGGAAGCTGGCGTCCGACGGTGTTCCCTGCACTGGCGATGCTGATCGTCCACCCTGTCGAAGGTCCGATCCTGTTTGATACGGGCTACGATCCGGCTTTCCTGCAGGCGACCGAGGCGTTGCCCGAGCGCTTCTATCGCTGGCTGACGCCTGTGACCCTCGGCGACCAGGAACATCTGCCCAAACAGCTGCAACGCCTGGGCATCGCAGCCGTGGACGTGCGCCACTTAGTACTGTCGCACTTCCATGCAGATCACATGGCCGGGATCCACGCATTTCCCAATGCAGCGATCCATTGCGCGCGCGCGGGCCTGGAAGCGGCATGCACAGGGGGCCGCTTTGCAGCCGTGCGTCAGGGCGTGTTGCGCAAGCTGATTCCCGCAGACATCGACGTGCGGGCGCGGTTCTACGAAGAGGATCAACGCATCGCCCTGCCCCCCTCACTGGCACCGTTCGACATGGGAGCCGACATTCTGGGCGACGGATCGGTCGTTGCCGTAGAACTTCCCGGCCATTGTCCGGGGCATTGGGGAATCGTCGTGCGTGACGGTGAACGCGGTGATCATTTCATGGTCGGCGATGCCGCCTGGTCGAGCGACGCGATCCGCCGCAACATGCCGGCCCCCGCGATTGCCAGCGGTTTCCTGGGCAACACGCGCGTGGGCCGCGAAACACTGGGCAAGCTCCACTCCCTGTGGGCACGCAATCGCGAAATGACATTCACACCGTGCCACTGTCCCGAACGCGCCGCCGAAGCGGTTCGTCCGTGAAGGCGGCACAACTCGACGGCCGGACGATCTGGTACGCGGCAAGCAACGAGGACGGCCGCAGCGAGACGCTGGCGCTCGAACCGGCTGGGCGGAGCATCCTGAGCATCACCGCAAGCGGTTCGCGGACATTCGACCTGCTACTCGCCGATCCCGCACATATCGTCTCGATCGACCAGAACCCTGCGCAGACCGCCTTTGCCGAACTGCTCGCCGCAGGTTACCGCACGCTGGATTACCGGCAATTCTCGGCATTTACCGGGCTCGATAACGACCAATCTGCACGTGAGATACTGTTCGAACGGATCGCAACGAACCTGTCACCCGCGACCCGGATATTCTGGTCGAACAACCGCCGCGCGATCGGCGCGGGCTTGATCTATTCGGGCAAATGGGAAGGTTTCCTGCGAACGATCCATTATCTCGCTGGAAGTAAGCGGCGCGGGATTGCCGCACGACTGATGACGGCTGAAACCGTCGAAGAACAATATACGCTTTGGCGATCCGAATGGACCGACCGGCAATGGCGCTGGTTCCTGAAACTTCTCTCGGCACGTTTCCTCTGGCGTTATGTGGCGCGCGAGCCGGGCATCGCGTTCGTCGCGCGCGATTTCGACATCAGCGCCTATGTCGCGGCGCGCTTCGACCATGCTGCACGCACCCAGTTGTTCCGCGAGAGCCCGTTTGCCTGGTTGATGATGACTGGCAGCTACCCCGACGACGTCCGCCCGCCCTATTTGTCGGAAGCGGGGTTTGACGCGATCAAGAACCGTATCGACCGCGTCGAATTCGTGACCGCACCCGTGCAGGATTATCTGCGCGGTACCGATGCTGGCCGTTTCGATGCGGTGTCGCTGTCCGACTATTCGTCCTATTGCGATGTCGATGTTCAACGCGGCCTGTGGCGTGACCTGGCGCGCGCGATGCCGCGAGGCGGTCGCGTGTGCGAGCGCAAGTTCTTCAATAAATCGGGCACGGGACTGCCGGACGAATTCGGGTTCGTGCGCGATCTCGACCTTAAAGAAATGCTCTTTCAACAGGATCGCGCCTATTTCTACTCTTTCGTCGTGGCGGAGAAGGCATGAGCATGGTGGATCCATGGCCCAGGGCGCTGGCCGAGGCGTGGCACCCGATCGCCTATGCCCGCGAAATCGGCGCACGGCCGGTCGCGCGCATGTTGATGGACCGCCCCGTTGTCGTATGGCGATCCGCTGACAGCCTTTCGGTTCTGGAAGACCGCTGTCCACACCGGAACGTCCCACTGTCTGGAGGACGGATCGAGGCCGGGGTGCTATCCTGCCCTTATCATGGATGGGAATTCGGCGGCGACGGGCAGTTGCTGCGCGTGCCGGGTTCAAGTGAATGCCCCACCGCCGCGGCACGCGCGTTTCCGGTCATCGAGCGCGCCGGACTGATCTGGACGAGCTTTGCCGCCGAGCCAGCGCCCTTCCCCGAACTTCCCGCAGCGATCGGTGACCCGACGCGCGACTGTTTCTGGTGGCGCGTCGATTCATCCAAGGCGCGGATCGCCGATGCGATCGAAAATATCCTCGATCCGATGCACAGCTATTTCGTCCATCCCGGCTTCGTGCGTGCGTCGCGTAAGCCAATTCCGATGGACCTGGAACTGCGGATCGACGGGCAAGGGTGCGAGGCGCGATATACGGAAGCGCGTGAGACGATGACGTGGCTGCAGCGATTTGCCGAGGGAGACCGGGTGTGTTCGAACAACCGTTACCTGGCGCCATCGATTACCGAGGTGGAATTCGTCAGTACAAAGGGCGTTACCATCACGATCACGACCGTGCTGTCGCCCGAAGCTGGTGACCGGACGCGCCCCTATGCCCATTTCGCGATGCGCAAAGGCTGGGTACCGGGATGGATCAAGCGACTGGCGCTCACCATGTTCCTCATCCCGATCCTGAAACAGGATCGCGCCGCGTTGAGGGCACAGGCGCAGAACGTCGAACGGTTCGGCGAGACCGCCTATACGATGGGACCGATCGACTATTTCGGGCCGATGATCTGGCGGTTGCTGAACGGTGAGCCGCAACCTGTGGAGACCCGGCACCTGCGCATCGTCGGCTAGTCCGGCGACCAGTCGCGGCGGACGCGGCGGAGCTTTCGGTCGAAGACCTGCTTAAT
>DDFE01000039.1:379-7334 GCA_002336985.1 Sphingomonadales bacterium UBA1936 | reverse complement strand
ACGTCAGGCGTAACCATGCGAAGACCTCCGTCGCTGAGGGCGGGCAAAAGGAAGATATCGTCGCTGCGCCCCTCGATCCGGCTGACCGCCTGAAGCGGGGAGCCGCATGGACAAGGCTTGTCAGCAAGTTCGAGGAGATCATTCATACGATACCGCAACATCAGTTGCGTCCGTCGCGTGAAATCGGTGACGACCGGCGTGACAAGATCGCTGTTCGCCGATGGCCGTTCCCATTCGAAGGCGACAGCGTCTTCCGCAAGGTGCAGCGTGCCGTGCGGGCAGGCGACGCCGAACAACCCCTCGGTCGCCATGTAGATTTCGCGCACGGTGCGCCCTGTCGCTCCCTCGATCACCTGCCGGTCGATTGGGTCCAGCACTTCGGCGCCGCTGAAGATGTGCTGCGCGCTGAGTTGCTTGCGTTCGGCCAGCGCACGCAGCACCTTGGGCGGGGCGACGATCGTGTCGGGCGCGAAGGCGGTGAGATCGTCCGCCCAGGCATCGACGCCCTCGGCCAGGTCGAAGAAGCCCAGCTGGATCCGGCTGCCGCTGCTGGCCGATCTGTAAAGGCTCGACAGCCCCGGCAACGCGAGCGCGACCCGATGCCGCCGCCACAGGGCGTCGGGCAATGTTTTCGCCAGGATCGTGCCCAGCCACACGAAACGCTCGGCGTCGGAGATCACGTAATAACCGCGGTTGCCGCTGGTCCCGGTGCTCTGGCCGAAGGCATAGCCGTCGATGTCGGATGCGCCCGCCGCGATCGCCGCGCGGACCCGGTCGACCGTGATTCCGGGCCGGTTGTACGCGGCGAAATCGGCAAGCAGCGCCGCCTTGTCGATGACCGGCGCGTCGCCGAGCAGGAAGACGCATTCGCCGGGCGAAAAATGCGGAACCACGTCGCGGAGCATCCGCGCGACCTGCCGATCCCGGTAGCGTTCGACATCGGCGCGCGTGCGCAGGCGTGCGGCAAGCCAGCGCGTGCGGGCGAAAGCGCGGGCGGCGTGAAGCAGCCCCGCGCCCCGAACGCTCATGCGGCCGCCAGCGCCGCCATCGCCACATAGTCGAGCTTGCCGGTCCCCAGCACGGGCAGCGCCTCCATCACGCGGATGTCGCGCGGGATCATCAGTTCGGCGACGCCATGGGCGCGACCCCAGGCCTGTAGCGCCGCCGCATTCGCATCCGGCGCGGTCGTCAGCAGGACGAGTTGTTCGCCCTTGCGCGGGTCGGGCCGCGTCACGACCGCATGCATCGCATCGGGCCACACTGCCGCGGCATAGCCCTCGACCGCGGGCAGTGAGACCATCTCGCCGCCGATCTTGGCAAACCGCTTCGCCCGCCCACGGATCGCGACAAAGCCCTTGTCGTCGATCGTCACGATGTCGCCGGTATCGTGCCAGCCGCCCTCGGGCGGTTGCAGCACGCCCGGCAGGTCGGCCTTCAGATAACCGGCCATGATGTTCGGCCCACGGATCGACAGGCGCCCGCCCTCGGTGATGCCCGGTACATCGTCGAGCCGCGCCTCGACACCCGGCAGCAACTGGCCGACGGTTCCCGCCTGGAAGAACATCGGCGTGTTGACCGCGATCACCGGCCCCGCCTCGGTCGCGCCATAACCCTCGAGGATGCGCAGCCCAAACTTGTCAGCATAAACCTTCCGCGTTTCTTCACGCACGCGCTCGGCGCCCGCGAAGATGAAGCGCAACGAATAAAAGTCATAGCTGTGCGCCATGCGCGCATATCCGGCGAGGAAGGTGTCGGTCCCGAACAGGATCGTCGCGTTGCTGTCGTAGGCGAGCGCTGGGACGATCCGGTAATGCAACGGACTGGGATAGAGCAACGTCTTCACTCCGCCCAGGATCGGCAGCAAGGTGCCGCCGGTCAGGCCAAAGCTGTGGAACACCGGCAAGGCATTCAGGACGACATCGCTCGAGTTGAAATCGATCCGCGCCGACAGCTGCGCGCAATTGGCGAGCAGGTTGCGGTGGGTCAGGACGACGCCCTTGGGCAAGCCTTCGGAGCCGCTGGTGAACAGGATGACGGCCGGCGCATCGGGCGAAATCCTCAGGCGGCGGTGACTGCGGAGCGCGAAGGTGGCGGCGACAAGCGCGCGCAGTTTCGCGCCCGTGCCGATCCGCGTACCAAGGTCCTCCAGATAAAGGACGCGCAGTCCGTCCGCTTCGAGTGCGGCGATCAGATCGTGCAGCTTGCCCTGGTCTACGAAGGCGCGCGCGGTCACGATGGTCCGAATCTCAGCAGCGGTGCACGCGGCCTTGAGATTGGCCTGGCCCGCCGTGTAATTGAGCATCGCGGGCACGCGGCCGCCGGACTGCAACGCGAAGAAGGTTGCGACGACGCCGTTGACGTTGGGCAACAGCACGCCGACTGCCTCCCCCATCCGGGTCACGCGGTTCAACTCGCGGCCCAGTGCGATGCTGCCGACGACGAGCTTCTTGTAGCTCAGCGGCGCGCGCTTCACATCCTCGACCGCGGGTGCCTTGCCACCGTTCAGGTCCTTCGCATCGATCAGCGCCTCGAACAGCGTCCGGTCGATGTCGGACGTCGCGAAGATCATCGCGCTCATTTCCTCGTGCAGCTTTCGCCCGGCAATCGCGCGGCGCTGGCGAGCGGTCATCTCGCCTTCGATCACGAAGCGCTGCTGCGGCAGGATGGTCAGCGTGATCTTGGGGAACATGCGCTGACGCACCTTCCCCTTGAGCTTCGAGAACGGCGAATATTGTGCGCCCTCGATGCGGACCGGCACCAGCGGTGCGTCGGCCTTATCGGCGACCATGCCGGGACCGTCGAAAATCTTCATCAGCGCGCCGGTCACCGTGATGCGCCCCTCTGGGAAGATGACGAGCGTACGCCCCTCCTTCACCGTGCGCACCATCGCCTTGGTCGCCATCGGGTTGGTCGGGTCGACCGGGAACGCCTCGAACAATTTGAGCGCGGGCTGCACCCACCACATCTTCGAAACCGAACTGGCGATGGCGAAGGTCGGCTTGCCCGGCAGGAACACCGCGAGCAGCAGGCCGTCGAGCCACGAGACGTGGTTGACCACGACCACCGCGCGCTCGCCGGGCTTCGGCATGTTCTCCGCACCCTTCACCTCGACGCGGTAAAGGACGGTCAAAATAGCCTTGAACAACGACTTGATCACCGTTTCGGGCAGCAGGTAGCAGGAGACGAGCGCCACGAAGAGCGTCGCGAAACCGATCGCACCGAACAGGCCGGGGACCGATATGCCCATATGGAGCAGTCCCAGCGTCGCGATGACGATGCCGACCGTCACCCCGGCATTGATGACGTTTGCGGCTGCCAGGATACGCGAGCGTTCCGCCTTGGGCGAATAGACCTGCACGATGGCATAAAGCGGCACGACGAAAATGCCGCCGCAGAACGCCGTGCCCGCAAGGCCGATCAGGATGTGGATCGCACCCGGCGTCTGGACGAATGCCGAAATACTTGCACCCGCCTGTCCGGGAACGAAGGCGGTCGTCGAAAACCATAGGTCGATCAGGAACGCGCCCATGAACAGCGCGGACACCGGCACGTATTTCGCCGAGACTTCGCCCTTCAGCATGCGATTGACGATCAGCGATCCGACCGCGACCGAAATCGAGAAGACGATCAGGAACAGGGTGACGACCGACTGGTTCGCGTGGAGCACGCCACTGACCAATGGCGCGAATTCGCTGACCAGCACCGCGCCCGCGGCGAAGAACCAGCCGATGCCCAGGATCGCGAGCCAGACCGCGCGGCCATGGTTCGCCTCGCGGATGATATCCCATGTGCCGCGGAAGATATTCCAGTCGATGCGGACATTCGCCTCTTCGGGCGGTGCCGGAGGGATGAACAGGCTGGCGACGAACCCGGCGACGGCGAGCGCCATGGCGACAAGCCCGGCCTCCCAAGGAACGATCACGCCCGCGAGCAGCTGGCCGCCGAGGATGGCGACGAACGTCCCCGCCTCGATCAGGCCGGTGCCGCCCATGATCTCGTGCTGGTCCAGATGCTGCGGGATGATCGAATATTTGACGGGCCCGAAGATGGTCGAATGCACGCCCATCATGAACAGTGCGACCAGCAGGACGGGCACGGAATGAATCCACAGGCCGTAAAGACCCAACCCCATGATCAGGATTTCCGCCGCCTTGATCCAGCGGATCAGCCGCCCCTTGTCGATCGAATCCGCAAGCTGCCCCGCAATCGACGACAGGAAGAAATAGGGCAGAATAAAAATGCCGGTCGCCAGTGTCGCAAGCTTTTCGGCAGCTTCGGGATGATCGACGTAAATCGTGAAATTCGCGAGGAAAAGCAGCGCGAACTTCAGGACGTTGTCATTAAACGCGCCCAGGAATTGAACGATGAACAATGGCCCGTAACGGCGCTTGGCAAGCAGCGAAAAGTCTGGAGCGGACATCGTTCATCTTCCTATCGTCTTGCCTGCCCATTGGACAGGAGGAGTAGGAAATCCATTAACGGCCCCCTCCCTTCGCCGCACATATCGCTGAAATAATCACTGTTCAATTAAAATAATGGACAACGCTCAATTAAATGCCCAAAGCGGGTTATGGGACGCCGATCCGACCATACGCGCAGCGAGCTTCGCGCCCTGGTAATTGCCGAGGCGCACAAGCACATGGCGGAGGTTGGGTTCCTGCGTTTTTCCGCGCGCGAGGTCGCCAAGCGCATCGGCTATTCGATCGGCACGATCTACAACGTGTTCGGTACGCTCGACGCGCTGCTGGTTGCGGTCAACACGCGCACGTTCGACCTGTGGATCGACCATCTGTCGCGCCATCTGGACCGCGCGTCGGATGACCGGATCAAGGCGATGGTCGAGGGGTATTTCAGCTTCGCGCGCGAGAACCCGAATTTGTGGATGGCGATCTACGACCACCGCCTGCCCCACGACATGACAATGCCCGAAGGCGACGCGGTCGAGCGCGGCAAGCTGACACGGATCGTGGAGCACGAGATCGCCACCGCACTCGGACAGCCCGAGAACGAAAGCACAGCGGCGCTCACGCGCTCGCTCGTCGCCGTGGTCCATGGGCATTGCAGTTTCGCCCTGACCGGCACGTTCGACCTGCTTGGCGAAACCGATCCGCAGGCTCGAGCGCTCGCGCGGGTGCGTGAGACGCTGGCGGCTGCGGCGCAGAAATAAAACAAGGCGCGGTTGGCAATCGGGACCGAAAGGTCCAAGCGAAAATCATGGCCGACGCGTCGAGTCCCGCCCCGATCACAACGACATCGCCGCTCAGCATCCCGATATTCCGCGCCGTCTGGATCGCGAGCCTCATTTCGAACTTCGGCGGTCTGATCCAGTCGGTCGGTGCATCCTGGATGATGATCTCGCTGCATGCCTCGCCGCAGCAAGTCGCACTCGTACAGGCATCGACCACGCTGCCGATCATGTTCTTCGCGCTGGTGGCGGGTGCGATCGCAGATAATCTCGACCGGCGGCACGTCATGCTGGCGGCGCAGATATTCATGCTCCTCGTATCAGCGGTACTTGCGCTCTTTGCATGGATGGGTTGGCTGACCCCTTGGCTGCTACTGATGTTCACGTTCCTCGTCGGATGCGGGACGGCACTCAACGGGCCGGCCTGGCAGGCATCGGTCGGGGACCTGGTCCCAAAGCCAATGCTGTCCGGCGCCGTCACCTTCAACAGCATGGGTTTCAATATCGCACGCAGCCTCGGCCCCGCGATCGGCGGTGTCATCGTGGCCGCAGCCGGCGCAGCGACTGCATTTTTCGCGAATGCGGTCAGTTACCTGGCGCTCATCGCCGTCCTCCTGCGCTGGCACCCGCATCGGCCGGAATCGAAGCTGCCGTCTGAGGCGCTGGGATCCGCGATGATGTCGGGCATTCGTTATGTCGC
This sequence comes from Sphingomonadales bacterium UBA1936, assembly GCA_002336985.1. Taxonomy (GTDB): domain Bacteria; phylum Pseudomonadota; class Alphaproteobacteria; order Sphingomonadales; family Sphingomonadaceae; genus Sphingomonas_O. Next base: position 1,449 of record DDFE01000039.1, on the reverse strand, counting down.
GATGTCGCCGGGCGTCCGCGTGATCCTGTTCCGGTCGCTGGTGTTCGGCCTTGGGGCAAGCGCGGTCCCTGCCCTTACCGCGCTGGTTGCGCGTGATTTGGTGAGCGGCGGGCCGCTGACATTCGGCCTGTTGCTCGGCGGATTCGGGTTTGGCGCCATCGGCGGTGCGCTTTCGAGTATCCGCCTGCGCGCACGCTTCACATCCGAAATCGTCGTGCGGATCGCGGCCATCGCCCTGATCTCGGGGACACTGGTCGTCGCCTTCAGCCGGTTGTTGCCCGTGACGGTCATCGGGATGATGATGGCCGGTGGCGGCTGGGTGCTTGCGATGTCGACCCTGAACGTTTCGGTCCAGATGGCGACCCCGCGCTGGGTCGTGGCCCGTACCGTCTCGATCTACCAGATGACCGTATTCGGGGCGATGGCTATCGGAAGCTGGCTGGTCGGCGTCATTGCGGAAACGCACACTACGTCGATCGCCCTCGTGACGGCGGCGGCATCGCTAGTCGTCAGCTTCCTGCTTGGCTTCGTCCTTCCGCTGCCCAAGGTCGAGAGCATCGACCTGGACCCGCGCGGCTGGGAAGCGCCGGAAACGGCGCTGCACATCGAACCGCGAAGCGGCCCTATCGTCGTCACGATCGAATACCGGATCGCCGAGGGCGACATCGACCGTTTCGTCGCAGCGATGAACGAGCGCCGCCGCATCCGCCGCCGTGACGGCGCGCGGCACTGGACCTTGCTGCGCGACCTGATGGACACGGAACTGTGGATCGAGCGCTACCATGTGGCGACCTGGCTCGACTATGTCCGGCACAACCAGCGCCGCACCCATGCCGATGCCGACAACAGCCGCGAAATCTTCGGGCTGCACAGAGGCGACAAGTCACCCAAGGTCAGCCGTCGCATCGAATGGCAGACGCGCGGAACGGTGGCCGCAAAGACCGACATCGACGGGGTCGTCGCCGAACCGCTGACCGACGTCAGCGCCTCGACCTGATCAGCCGAAGCTGTGCTTGAAGCTCAGGTACGGGATGATGTTCCGGTTGCGCTCACGCAGCTCGAATGCATTG
>DDFE01000039.1:0-353 GCA_002336985.1 Sphingomonadales bacterium UBA1936 | reverse complement strand
GGGTTCGGCCGGTATTCGGCGAAGACCGAGAGGTAGGGAACATCGCTGAAAAAGCTGTCGAGTTCGTTCTGGCGGTAATTGGTCGAGACCGTCCCGCCCTCTGCATTCACGCCATAGGCAAAGCGGCCGAGATCCTGGCGGAAGGTCGCCTCGAAATAATAGTCCGAATTGCCCGAGAACCGCCGCGACGTGAGCGTGTAGGGATCGGTCACCGACGTGCGCACGTACGATCCGTAAAGCGTGAACCGGCCGCGCTTGATGCCGAGGCGATCGAGCGGCGCGTCGATCCGCGCCTTGGCGAGGGTCAGGCTGCCGTCGCCCAGGTTGCCGGGCGCGTCGAAGCCGTCGGGTGT
>DDFE01000038.1:7713-10963 GCA_002336985.1 Sphingomonadales bacterium UBA1936 | reverse complement strand
TCACGATGCTCTGCTTCGGCGCCCTTGATCGCTCCGGTCATCAGCAACTGCAGGCGGATGTAGCGATCGGTCTGGATATTGACCGTCTGGATCAGCGCCAGCGTCTGTACACGACCCCCGGCGATGTAGAGACTGCGATGGAACTGCCAGTTGAGGTCGCCCCAGCGGCTGACTTCACCGTCTTCATAAGCCTGTTCCAGCTGCGCCAGAAGGTCGCGTGCGGCATTCAGGTTTTCGTCGGTCATTCGTGGAATGGAATGGCCGAGAATGTCTCCTTCGAGGAGGGCGCGGAGTTCGAACAGTTCTGCGATCTGTCCGATCGGTACCGACGTGACGACGGCACCCTTGTGCATCTGCATCGCAACCAGGCCCGTGGCTTCCAGTTGCCGCAATGCCTCGCGGATCGGCATGCGGCTGACCTGGTATTCATTGGCCAGCGTTTCCTGGATGAGCGCGTCGCCTTCCTTGAATTCGCCGCTCAGGATGCGCTGTTGCAGCGATTCGGCGACGGCTTCCGGAATGCTCAGCCGCTTGATGCCGCGGTCGGGCCCAATTGGCCTATGCGCCGATGTCACCTGTCTCTGCCCCGATTCACTGCTCGAAAACAACAGATGTGCCGGGACGCCTTATTGGGCAAGTGTCATTGCGCGCTGCCACAGGTCGAGCGCGATATTGCGGCCGCAGATCACGACCGCGACCTTCTTGCCGCGATACTGCGGAGCGACCTGGATCAGGCCGGCGAGGGGAACGCCGGCAGCGCCTTCGATCATCCAGCGTTCCGCTTCGGCGACACGGCGCATCGCGCGGGCGATCTCGACTTCCTCGACGGTCAGCTTTTCGTCGATTACCTGCTGGCAGATCGGGAAGGTGACCGAACCCGGCTCGATGGCGCCGGTCGATGCTTCCGAGAAGGTTTCATATTCCGGCGTCTGGATAATTTCGCCTGCGTTGAGCGAATCGAGCATGCAGGTGGAGGCCTTTGGCCATACGGCGACCACCTGCGTCCGGGGACTGAGCGCTTTCATCGCGGTACCGACACCGCTGATTAGGCCGCCACCGCCGACGTTGACGAAGACCGCGTCCAGATCGTCCGCCTGCCGCGCGAGTTCCGCGCCCAGCGTGCCCTGACCAGCAATCACGTCGAGGTCGTTGTACGGCGCGACATAGGGCTTGCCCTGCAATTCCGATTGTCGCCGGGCTTCGAGTTCCGCGTCGAGGGGCAGGCCGTCGACCATGACGATCTCCGCGCCAAGGGCTCTCATCGCAGCGACCTTCGCGGCGGGCGCCTGTGGGCAAAGGTAGATCGTTACCTTGACCCCGGCGAGCTTGCCGGCACGGGCGACGCCCTGACCATGATTGCCCGTCGACGAGGTGATGACGCCGGTCTTGCGGGCGGCGTCGCCGAGGACGCGGATCTTGTTGGCGGAGCCGCGGGCCTTGAACGATCCTGTCGGCTGCAGGTGATCGAGCTTCAGCCACACATCGCAGCCCAGATCGGCCGAGAGTCGTTCGCTGCGTTCCAGCGGCGTTTCCGGAATTTGCGGACGCAGGCCGCTGTCAGCTTCCATGATGCGGTCGATAAGGGTCATGGAATCGGTCTCCGATACGGGCTTGCGTTGCCGCTCTTTATCGGCATAGTTCTTATGAAGTCAAAAATACAATTATGGGTGAGCGGTCGATGAAACTCTGCCTTGTTCCGATGCCGCTGTTGCTCGCTGCCTGCGCCTGGCCCGCGTTGGCCGCAACTCCCGCTATTTCCGCCAAATCGGTCAGGGGCGATGCCTTCCCCCAGGTCGAGGCGCGCTATCCCGGCGGGATCGTTGCCAGGCCGCATGTCGAGTTCGCGAACTACGTCGGCTATCGCCCTTTGCAACTCGACCTCTACCTGCATGCAGACCGCGCCAAGGCAAAGGCGCGGCCGCTGGTCATCTGGATTCACGGTGGCGGATGGAGCCGGGGCGACGGCCGTCAGTCGGGTGCATTCACCGACTTTCCCGGTGTGCTCGCTTCGCTTGCGGCGCGCGGTTACGTGGTCGCTTCGGTCGATTACCGGATGAGCGGCGAAGCGGCGTTCCCGGCACCCGTGCAGGATGTGAAAGCCGCAATCCGTTACCTCCGCGAGCGGGCCGCAGATTTTGGCGTCGATCCCTCACGGGTCATCCTGTGGGGCGGATCGGCCGGCGGACATCTTGCGGCGCTTGCCGCAACGACATGCCATGTCGCGGCGTTCGCCCCGCCGCCCTCGACCGGCCGCTTGAGCCGCACCGCCGCGGCAAGCGCGCAGGCGCTGTCGCAGTCGGATTGCGTTCAGGGCGCTGCGATCTGGTACGGCCCGTTCGATCTCGACCGGCATCGGGTTCAGCGTTCGCCCGCATTGGGCGACAATGTCTCTGCGTTGCTCGGGTGCCGGGATGATGCGTGCATCGAACCGGCCAAGCGTGCCAGCCCGATCGGTTACGTCGATGCGGCCACGCCTCCGATGTTGCTGGTGCACGGCACCGCGGACGACGAGGTGGAATATGGACAGAGCGAACTCATGGCCGCAGCCTTGAAACGCGTGTCGGTGCCGGTCGATACCTTGTTCATTCCCGGCGCAAATCATGGCTTTATCGGCAAATCCCTTGAGGACACGCGCCGATTCAGCCTGCTTGCCCTCGATCGGACCTTCGCCTTTTTCGATCGGATTACGCGGCGCTAGCCTGCGATCTTCCCCTGCAGGATCATCGGAATGATGCCCCCTGCGCGCAGCACGGAAAGTTCGAGCGCGGTTTCGACTTCTGCGCGGGCTTCGAATTGTTCGGTCGATCCGTCGCGACGATGGATTGCAACAGGCACTGCTGCACGCGGTCTCAGGTGATCTGGGGGCGCATTCACCTCGATCCGGTCTTCCGGATGCAGTGCCATCAAGCCGGGATGCCGGTCCGCGGGCAGGCGCAACGGCAGGATGCCCATATTGACGAGATTGGAACGATGGATGCGTTCGAAACTGCTGGCGAGGACGGCGCGCGCACTGAGCAGGCTTGCGCCCTTGGCTGCCCAGTCGCGTGAGGAACCCATGCCATAACGTTCGCCGGCCACGATCACGACGGATTGATCACGCTCGGCATAATGCGCAGCGGCCCGCCATAAGGGCAGGGGAGCCCCGCCTGTCTCAAGGATCGTGCTGCCGGGCGGAATGTCATCCGCGAGCAGGTTGCGCACCGTCCGGTTCGTAAACAGTCCGCGCAGCATGACTTCCCAATTTCCGCGT
>DDFE01000038.1:2869-7656 GCA_002336985.1 Sphingomonadales bacterium UBA1936 | reverse complement strand
GGCGCGGCGCTGTAGCGGCCGAGGCGGTCGGTCCGTTCCATCCGGGCGAAGGGAGGTCGCCGGAGGTAGGTCGAGCGCACGTCCCACGGGTAGAGCGGACTGTCGGATGCGGGCAGGGCGGCCCAGGCGGAACTCGCCTCCGCCAGATCATAGGCGGCCGCATAATCGTCCGAAGACATGCCCGCCGCGGCAACCGCATCGATTTCCGCTCCGGTCGGCCACAGGTCCGCCAGGAAGATATCCCGGCCATCGGGGCTCTTGCCGAGAGGGTCGGACGCAATGTCGATCGCGGCGTCGCCTGCCAGTGCATAAGCGACGACGAGCGCCGGCGAGGCCAGAAACGCGTCCTCTATCTGTGGGTGGACGCGGCCGGGAAAGTTACGGTTGCCCGATAGGATGCCGACGGGCCTTGCGCCATCCACTTGCATCGCTTGCAGCATGGGGTCGGCCAGCGGCCCCGAATTTCCGATGCAGACGGTGCAGCCGTACCCCACGATCGCAAAGCCGACCGCGTCGAGGTCGTCCAGCAATCCCGAGCGGCCAAGCAGGCGTTCCGCGGTCGGAGAACCTGGCCCTAGCGAGGTCTTAACCCACGGCGGCGGTGCGAGACCGTATGCACGTGCTTTGCGGGCCAACAGACCGGCAGCGATCAACTGGCGCGGATCGGAGGTATTAGTGCAACTCGTGATTGCGGCGATGCCGACCGGCCGATCGGGCATTGCTCCTCGCGACCGGCCGCCCAGCAGGTCCGGAACTTGCGCCGAAGTGACGAGGTCCTGCGGCCTGCGCGGACCGGCGAGCGAAAGGCCGACCGCACCCAGATCGATTTCGATAACGTCGGTATAGTGGGGCGCGGCCTCTGGATCGAACCACAGGCCGGTCGCGCGCGCATAATCTTCGACCAGCTGGACAGCCGCTGCGTCCCGCCCGGTTTCCCGCAGATAGCGCAACGTCGCCGCGTCGATCGGGAAATAGCCTGTCGACGATCCATATTCGGGCGCCATGTTCGCGACAACCGACCGGTCGCCGGCCGACAATGTCGTAACCCCCGGACCGAAATACTCCACGAAGCGTCCGGCCAGCTCGATCTGGCGCAGGCGGTGAGTCACGACCAAGGCAAGGTCGGTCGCGGTGACGCCCTCGCGCAGTCGGCCGGTCAGGCGAACGCCGATGACTTCCGGAACGCGCATCATGACAGGCATGCCGAACATGACGCTCTCGGCCTCCAGCCCGCCGACGCCCCAGCCGAGCACGCCGATTCCGTTGATCATGGGCGTATGGCTGTCGGTACCGATCAGCGTATCGGGCATTGCCCAGTGCACACCGTCCTGTTCCCGGTCGGTGACGACCGTCGCCAGCCGTTCGAGGTTTATCGTGTGCATGATCCCTGTGCCGGGCGGGTGCACGGTAAAGCTGTCGAGTGTGTTCGACGCCCATTTCATGAAGCTGTAGCGCTCGGCATTGCGCTCCATTTCGCGCGCCATGTTGCGCGCGCGCGCATCGGGGCTGCCGAAAACGTCGACCGCAAGACTGTGGTCGGTCGATACGTCCACGGGCAATACGGGATTGAGCAGCGACGGATCGCCGCCGGCCTCGGCAAGAGCGGACCGTGCGGCGGCAATGTCGACGAGCGCCGGACCGCACGTGGTGTCGTGCATCAGCACGCGACCCGGCGAGAATGCGATTTCGGCATCGCTTCCGCGGCTCGCGATCCAGCGGTCGACCAGCGCGGGCGTTTCCTCGTTTCCGCCGCCGTTACGCAGCAAATTCTCGATCAGGATGCGATGGACGACGGGCAGGGCCTCGAGTCCGAGTGCCCCGAGGTCGACGATCGTATAGTGCGCGCCACTGCTGCCGAGGTCGCGGGTCGGTATCATGCGCGTGGTCAACCTCTGGGACGTTCGCACACGAAGCTGCCGGCCTGCCGTTTGTCGCCACCCTTGTAGACCGGTGCCTTGGGCCAGACGCACAGCGGGCGCTGATATTCGATCGGCCGTTTTGCGGCAGGCAGCTTGTCGCCGCCCTCTGCATAGCGCGTCGCGATCAGGCTTTGCGGTGCCCGCCCTCGCTCGACCCAGGCTTCCAGCGCACGTGTCATGTCATGAGCCGCATCGCTTACCGGGGGCTCGGAGTCACGCGTTGCGGTCGAAAAATTACTGGCGCCAGGGCCGCCTGCACAATGCCCCATGCCGGGCACCATGAGGAGCCGGAGAAACGCCTGCGTCGCCGCTTCCTTCTGGAGGGCAGAACCGCGTGCCCGGGCCTGGACGGCATTGTAATAGTTTATCGCTTCGAGCGGGGATCCGACAGGATCCTGCCAGCCCATGAACATGATCAGCTTGCCTCCCGCTTTCGAAAACGGCGTGAGGTTCGAACTGTTCGCATTGAAGATCGGCCCGAGGCGCTTTTCCATCGTGTCGACGTCGCTGCCCCAGTTGAACTTCCACCAGTTCCACGACGGATCGTTGAAAACCCAATAGCGGAAAATGTCGGCACGCGACGGTTCCTGCTGCCGGTCCGTTTCGGCCCAATAGCCCGACCAGCCGGGATGATCGTCGTCGGGTCCGCTCATCACGCCCTCGGTGCCGAACGGATAACCGGGGTAGATCGCCTTGCCGGTCCGCGCGTCCTTCGGGCCGCCATAGATTTTTTCCGCAGCCGCAACCTGTTCGCCCGTGAGGCAGGATTTGGGAGCGCTACCCGGACGGCATTGCAATGTCGTAACCTTGAAATTGCACTGCAGCGGATTGAACACCACGCCGTCCGCCACTCCGTCTCTGGCGTCGCATTGCGCGACGACCGCCCGGTTGATGGTCAGCAAATTCTCGACCGACAGGATCGGCGTCGCATTGTCGCCAGGCCGGTGGTTCGCGAGGAAGTTCCAGAGGAAGGCGAGCGTCAGGCTGGTCCGGTTGTTCCCCGGCGCACCCGCGATGATGCCGTCGAAATCGTTCGGATAGCGCTGTGCCGAACTCAGCCCCTGATACCCGCCCGTCGAACATCCGCTGAAATAGGAATAGCGCGCCGGTCGTGTGTAATATGCGCGCGTGATCGCTTTTGCCGCGACCACCGATTCATGCACGGCGCGGTGTCCGAAATCCTCGATCCGCTCAGGATGTTTCCACCCGAAGATCAGGTTGGTGCCGCTGTGTCCGGTGTCGGTGCCGACCGCGACGTCGTTGTCGTTCAGGCGCTGCACCATCTGCCGGTACTGGAAGTTCGACACATAGGCGCCGTTGCCGATCATGTGCAGCCGACCGGTCCAGACCGTAGCAGGGGGCAGCCAGACCTCGAACCCGATCTTCGAACCCGGCACGGGGCGGCTGAACCCGCGAACGCGGCAAAATGGCTTCAAACCCTTGTACGTGCGCGGCTCGCGCTCGACGACCGCATCTTCGACGAATGTCCCGTCGACGGGGGTGGCGACCACGATCTCCACATGGGGCAGTTTTAGTTGCTTGAGTGCGGTGCAATCCGAAGGCGCGCTGTACGCGGGAGTGGCGAACATGAGTGTGAGAACGGCTGGTAACGATGCTTTCGCGAACCCAAATTTTGTCACCGGACCCTCCCCAATGTGCGGTTACAAAATGTCCTAGTGATTTCAAAAAGACAATAGTGTGCGTCGATACGAGTGGAGAATGCACAAAAAAAATTCATAGTGCATTTTTGTCTTTTTAAATTGAGTAAAACAGTGTTACCGATCAGGGCGATATTATAAAGGGGATTGGGCCGGGTGACAGACGCATGCCGTCTTCTGGAAATCTGGGGTAAGCCGCGTGAGCGCGGCGTCCGCTATGGGCAGGGCGCCGCGACCGAAATCCGCCGTGGCACGGCACATTATATCGCCCAGATGGAAGCTGCGGGGCTCAGCCAGGTCGCGCTTAAGGAACTGGTCGATCTCTATCTGCCGATAATAGCCGACTTCGATGCCGGGCATGTCGAGGAGATGGAAGGGATCGCCGAGGGCGCGAACCTTCCAATATCGAACATCGTGCTGATGAACGCGCGCACCGAATTGCTGAAGCTCGCTGGACGGCCAGCGTTGCGCGCCGGATTGCTGGCCGAGCGCGGGGCGGATGGATGCACCACGATCATCGTACAACCGGAACGGACTCCCGATGGCGTGTTGATCCACGCGCACAATTGGGATTGGAAGGCGAGTTGTGCCGACGATTGCGTTGTGCTGCGCATCCGCAACGACGATGGCCCGGACATGCTGACGTTTACGGAAGCCGGCGGCCTCGCAAGGTTCGGCTTCAACAGCGTAGGACTGGCCGTGACCGGCAACTACCTGGAATGCGAACGCGACTATCGTGAGATGGGCGCACCCCTTGCGCTCATCCGCCGGAAGGCGTTGCAGCAGGAAAGCCCGGCAAAGGCGTTCGCGGCGATCTATGCGACTAAAAAATCGGCATCGAACAACCTCGCGCTCAGCCACGCGGGCACGGGTATCGTGCATGATCTGGAGTGCGCGCCGGACGAGACTTTCGTGGTAGAACCGCGCGATGGCGTGCTCGTCCATTCCAACCATTGGCTCAGCCCCGTCGCGCTTTCCAAGCTGCGCGAAACCGGCGTTCCGGATTCGCCGTGCAGCTATTGGCGGCAGCAGCGCGCGGAACGGCTGCTTGCGCCGCACGAAAAGATCGGCATCGACCAGGTTCGCGAAATCCTGCGCGACACGGAGGGGACGCCGTTATCGCTCTGTGTGCCGCCGCGGCCGTCCACGGTTACCGGCTGCACTGCGACGGTGGCCTCGTTGGTGATGCGCCCTGCGCTGGGCGAAATGC
>DDFE01000038.1:2570-2815 GCA_002336985.1 Sphingomonadales bacterium UBA1936 | reverse complement strand
GATGCTGTTCTTCTTCATGTTGTCGAGGGTCTCGTCGCGGCTAGAGAAGACGGAACGGTCGGGCCGATGCTGGCGAGCAGCTGGACGGTCTCGCCTGATGGGAAGACCTACCGCTTCGCGCTGCGCCAAGGCATCAAGTTCCACAATGGCGCTCCGCTGACATCGGCCGACGTCAAATGGTCGCTCGATCGCTATCTGTCCCCGGAGCAGCACTGGCGCTGCAAGAGCGATCTTAGCGCCAAGGG
>DDFE01000038.1:0-2508 GCA_002336985.1 Sphingomonadales bacterium UBA1936 | reverse complement strand
GGCGCCTGGCGCTATCCGATCGGTACAGGGCCGTTCCGCTGGGGCGAATGGCGCCGCAGCGAGTACATCGATCTGCTGAAATTCGACGATTACAAGGCTCTGCCGGGCGGAACCGATGGCAACGGCGGTGGCAAGCACGCGCTGGTCGACCGTATCCGTTTCTCGGTCATTCCGGATGGCTCGGCAGCGAGCGCGGCGCTCCTGCGCAACAGTCTCGATATCCTTGATGCGCTGGCGCCGAACGAGCTCGGCAATATCAAGGGCAATCCGGGAATAAAGCTCGAGTCCGCCCTCTCGTCGGACATGTTCGTTATCCTGCTGCAGTCGGGGACGCCCGTGCTTCGGGATGTCCGCCTTCGCCGTGCGCTGGCACTCAGCCTCGACGTCGCTGCACTGACCCGCGTCGCCACGCACGAGACGGCAATGGCTGACAGTTCGCCGATCCCCGCCGTAAGCCCGTATTACGGCACCGTTCAGCGTCCGCTGATCCAGCGAGACCTTCTGCTTGCGCGGACGCTGGTGAAGGAATCCGGGTACAAGGGCGAACCGATCCAGCTGATGACCAGCCACTCGCCGCCGGAAATGTACGATGTCGCGATCGTCGTCCAGGCGATGGCGCGCGAAGCCGGGATCAATATCGAGATCGTCTCGCTCGACTGGGCAACGCAATTGTCGCGCTATTCGAGCGGAAATTACGAAGCGACGATCTTCGGCTTTTCATCGCGCCTCGACCCTTCGCTGATGTTCGGCGTGCTGATCGGCGACCGCAAGGCGGATCCGCGAAAGGTCTGGAATACGCCGGAGGCAATTGCGCTGTTCAACCAGTCGGTGGCCGCCGGCGATACGAAGGCCCGCCAGGCGGTGTTCGATCGGATGGAAGCGGCATTCCGGCGGGATGTGCCGGCGATTATCCTCTATAATTCGCGTCGCGTTACCAGCATGCGATCGACGGTCACAGGTTATCGCAGCTGGCCCGGGCAAACGCAGCGCCTGTGGAACGTCGGCCTGGGGAATGCGCAATGATCTCGTACATCCTGCGCCGCCTGCTCCTCGCGATCCCGACGCTTCTCGTGGTGGCGCTTATCGTATTCTTCCTTGTCCGCCTCATCCCCGGCGATCCGGCACAGGTTATGCTGGGCGAGGGCGCCGATCCTGCGGCGGTCGCAGCACTCCACAAGCAACTGGGTCTCGACCAGCCGGTCCCCGTCCAGTTCGTGGCATGGCTGGGGCACGTCTCCTCCGGCGATCTCGGCGCGTCGATCATAACCGGAGAGCCTGTCACGCGTCTGATCCTTTCGCGCGCGGAAACGACGGCGGTCGTCGTCGTGATTTCCGTTGGCCTGGCAACGGTGATCGCGATCTTGGCGGGCATGTATGCCGCCTGGCGCCGGGGAAGTGGCGGCGACCTTGCGGTCATGGGCGCGGCCAGCTTCATTCTTGCGGTGCCGAGTTTCTGGCTCGGGCTGTTGCTACTGCTCATATTCGGTGTCTGGCTGCACTGGCTGCCTGTTGTGGGCTATGTCCCGTTCCGCGAGGATGCCTGGGCGGCGCTGCTGTTCCTGATCCTGCCGATCGTGACGCTGACGATTTCGGAAAGCGGCGTGCTCATACGGATGATGCGGTCCAGTGCGATCGACGTGTTGCGGCTCGACTATGTCACCCATGCGCGCGCCAAGGGCTTGGCCGAGCGTACGGTGCTTGCCCGCCATGTCTTCCCCAATGCGTTCGCGCCGACGCTGACGCTCGTGGGCCTGACGCTTGGCCGGTTGTTCGGCGGCATCGCGGTTATCGAAACGGTGTTCACGCTGCCCGGACTCGGTCGCCTGATGGTCACCGGCGTCCTTAGTCGCGACTATCCAGTGGTGCAGGGGTGCCTGTTGTTCACGGCGGTAATCTACGTCGTGGTCAATCTGATCGTCGACCTGCTCTATCCGCTGTTCGACCCGCGGGTGACGGTCGAATGAGACAGAATATGCACCGCTTTTTGGGTTTCGGGCTCGTGGGTTTGCTACTGGCGGTCGTACTGATCGGCTTCGTCTGGCTGCCCTACGACCCGCTCGCCATCGATCTCGACAATACGTTGGCGCACCCGTCGTTCGCGCATTGGCTCGGCACGGATGAGTTCGGCCGCGACGTGGCGTCGCGCGCCATGCTCGGCGCGCGGACCAGCGTGTTGATCGCGATACAGACTGTCGGCATTTCGATCATCGCCGGGACGGCGTTCGGCCTCGTCGCCGGATTCTTGCGCGGATGGACTGACCGCATCCTGATGACGTTCAGCGATGCCCTGCTCGCGTTCCCCGGCATCCTGCTCGCGCTGGCGTTGATCTCGGTCCTGGGGTCGAGCCGCCACAGCATCGTGATCGCGCTCGCCATCGCCTATCTGCCCGCGACCATCCGTGTCGTGCGCGCTTCGGTCCTTTCGATCCGTGAACGCGAATATGTCGAGGCATCGCGCGTGGCGGGGGACAGCACGCTGTACACCATGTGGCGCATGGTCCTGCCCAA
>DDFE01000190.1:16980-18345 GCA_002336985.1 Sphingomonadales bacterium UBA1936 | reverse complement strand
CCAAACCGCAATTCCCGCCGCAACCCCCGGCCGCCATCTCCGCAGACCTGACCAGGATCCAGGCGGATGCCCGTCCCACGGTGCAGAACTGCCTGTTCGAGGCTGCGCGGCAAGTCGGCGCGACCGGCGGCTCGCGGCTCAAGTTCGATCGGGCGACGCAGCTGGAAAAGGGCAATGGCGGATGGCGGCTGACCGCTGCGGCGTCGGCGACCTATCCCGATGGCGATCGGAACACGCCGTTCTTCTGCCGTGCCACGCCCACGCAAGTTATTGAATTATCGTTCACGGGCTGATTGCAAATCCTGCATTTGCTGCAGCGCACAATGCGATTGCGAAACCCCACTAAAATAGTAGGGGAGCCGCGTCGCAGCACTGGTTGCGACCGGCATCCGGACGATCCGGAAACAGGAGACTGCACATGCAGAATATCGAATCGGCGCTGTTTGTCGTCGTCGGCATTCTCGCCCAGGTGCTGGTCGCAGGCGCGGCTTACGCGTTCTAAAACTACCCGGGCGAACCGCCCGCCCCCGGCTGAAACGCCCCGGGGTGGGCGGATAGCCGGTCTCCCAGACTTACAAATTCACCGACATTGCGAGCGGAGCGAAGCAATCCATTCGCTCTTGCGGTAGCGTGGATTGCTTCGCTGCGCTCGCAATGACGGGATTAAGACAGCGCGGATCGCAGCTTGTCGAAGAACCCCTGCGACTTCGGGCATTCCTTGCCAGTTTCGGTCTCACGGAATTGTTCGAGCAACTCACGTTGCTTTGCCGATAGATGCGTCGGTGTTTCGACTTCGACCTGGATCACCAGGTCGCCATGCCCGCGCCCGTTGAGGACCGGCATCCCCGCCGCACGCTGGCGAAGCTGCTTGCCCGACTGGATACCGGCCGGAATGCGGATCTCGTGATGCTTGCCGTCGAGGCCCGGCACGTCGAGCGTGCCGCCGAGGGCCGCTGTCGTGAAGCTGATCGGCGCGCGCGCGAACAGGGTCGTGCCCTCGCGTTCGAAGATCGAATGCCGCCCAACATGCAGAAAAATATAGAGATCGCCCGCGGGAGCACCGCGCGCGCCCGCTTCGCCCTCGCCCGAAAGGCGGATGCGTGTACCTTCGTCGACACCGGCAGGAATGTTTACCGACAGCGTCTTCGCCTTGTCGACGCGGCCTTCGCCGCGGCATGACGGGCACGGGTCGGCGATGACCTGGCCTGCGCCATGGCAGGTCGGGCATGGCCGTTCGACCACGAAGAATCCCTGTTGCGCGCGCACCTTTCCGTGGCCGCCGCAGGTCTGGCACTGTTTTGCCGAAGTTCCCGGTTTCGCGCCGGAACCTCCACAAGGTTCACACGAAGTTGACACCTCGATCGA
>DDFE01000190.1:7694-16948 GCA_002336985.1 Sphingomonadales bacterium UBA1936 | reverse complement strand
ATATTGTCGAAGATGTCCGAAAAACCCTCGAACCCCTGCGCACCGCCACCTCCGCCCATGCCGCCGTTCTGGAACGCGGCATGGCCGAAGCGATCGTATGCCGCGCGCTTCTGTGGGTCCTTCAGGCAGTCATAGGCTTCGGAGATTGCCTTGAAGCGCGCCTCCGAATCGCCGCAGCCCGGGTTCTTGTCCGGATGGAATTTCATCGCGAGCTTGCGATAGGACGACTTGATCGTCCCGTCGTCGGCGGTCCGTTCGACCTCCAGCAGCTCGTAGTAGTCAACGTCGGCCATAATACTCCCTCTCCCCTTCGGGGGAGAGGACCGGGGAGAGGGGCAGTGTCCCGGCCCGGCATCTAATCGCACCGGAGAGAGCCGTCCCCCTCTCCCCGACCCTCTCCCCGCAAGCGGGGAGAGGGAGATTCAGCTTACTTCTTGTCGTCGACTTCCGAGAATTCGGCGTCGACCACATCATCGTCGCCCGCACCCGCCGATGCCGTCTCGGCACCCGGCGAAGCCTGTGCGGCCTGTTCCTTTTCGTAGATCGCCTGACCCAGCTTCATCGCGACCTGCGTCAAGGCATTGGTCTTTTCGGTCATCGCATCGACGTCGCCGCCCTCGACCGCGGTCTTGGCTTCGGCAACCGCCGCCTCGATCTCGGCCTTCAGACTCGCGTCCACCTTGTCGCCGTTGTCGGCAAGCTGGCGCTCGGTCGAATGGATCAGCGATTCGGCGTTGTTCTTGGCTTCCGCCGCGGCACGACGCTTCTTGTCCTCTTCGGCGAACTGTTCGGCGTCCTTGACCATCTGGTCGATGTCGGAATCCGAAAGACCGCCAGAGGCCTGGATCTTGATCTGCTGTTCCTTGCCGGTGCCCTTGTCCTTGGCGCTGACGTTCACGATGCCGTTGGCGTCGATGTCGAACGTGACCTCGATCTGCGGCACGCCGCGCGGCGCCGGCGGAATGCCGATCAGGTCGAACTGGCCGAGGATCTTGTTGTCCGCCGCCATTTCGCGCTCGCCTTGGAAAACGCGGATCGTCACCGCCTGCTGATTGTCATCAGCGGTCGAATAGGTCTGCGATTTCTTCGTCGGGATCGTCGTGTTGCGGTCGATCATGCGCGTGAACACGCCGCCCAGCGTCTCGATGCCCAGCGACAGCGGAGTCACGTCGAGCAGCAGGACGTCCTTCACGTCACCCTGCAGGACGCCTGCCTGGATCGCCGCACCCATGGCGACGACTTCGTCCGGGTTCACGCCGGTGTGCGGTTCCTTGCCGAAGAAGTTCTTCACGACTTCGCGGACGCGCGGCATGCGCGTCATGCCGCCGACCAGCACGACCTCATCGATCTTGTCGGCCGAAAGCCCCGCATCAGCCAGCGCCTTCTTACACGGCTCGATCGAACGCTGGACCAGCGATTCGACCAGCTTTTCGAGGTCGGCCCGGGTCAGCGTTTCGACCAAGTGCAACGGCGTCGTCGCGCCGCCTTCCATGCGCGCCGTGATGAACGGCAGGTTGATTTCGGTCGTCGCTGCCGACGACAGTTCGATCTTCGCCTTTTCTGCCGCTTCCTTCAGACGCTGCAGGGCGAGCTTGTCGCCGCGGAGATCCATGTTCTCCTTCGCCTTGAACTTGTCGGCCAGCCACTCGACGACCTTGGTGTCGAAGTCTTCGCCGCCCAGGAACGTGTCGCCGTTGGTCGACTTCACTTCGAACACGCCGTCGCCGATTTCCAGGATCGAGATGTCGAACGTGCCGCCGCCAAGGTCATAGACCGCGATCGTCTTGCCGTCGTTCTTCTCGAGGCCATAGGCGAGCGCAGCAGCCGTCGGCTCGTTGATAATGCGCAGCACGTCGAGGCCGGCGATCCGGCCGGCGTCCTTGGTCGCCTGGCGCTGTGCGTCGTTGAAGTAGGCTGGAACGGTGATGACCGCCTGCTCGACTTTTTCGCCGAGGTAGCTCTCGGCGGTTTCCTTCATCTTCTGCAGGATGAACGCGCTGATCTGCGACGGCGAATAGTCCTCGCCACCGGCCTTGACCCATGCGTCGCCGTTCGCTCCCTTCACGATAGTGTAGGGAACCAGCTCGGTGTCCTTCTTGGTGATGGGATCGTCGAAGCGGCGGCCGATGAGGCGCTTCACCGCGAAAACGGTATTGTCGGGGTTGGTGACCGCCTGGCGCTTGGCCGGCTGGCCGATCAGGCGTTCGCCGTCCTTGGCGAATGCGACGATCGACGGCGTGGTGCGCGCACCTTCCGCATTCTCGATCACCTTGGGCTTGCCGCCCTCCATGACCGCGACACACGAATTGGTCGTGCCGAGGTCGATCCCGATAACTTTAGCCATAACTCAATCTTGCCCTAGCGTGTTGGTGAACACGGCCCGAAAAGGCACCGCGTCCGGTGAAGTGTTGTGGGCGATATAGGGAGGCGTTCTCTTGCCGCAAGAACCGGCCGCGCCTAGCTATCGTTACGAAACCGGACAGGAGAGTAGCGATGCGTGCTTTAGGCGTTCTGACGATGGTATCGGCGGTGGCGCTGGCGGGGTGCGCGAAGCCGGACGGGCTTCAGGTCGTGGACCCCATTATCCGGCTGGGCGCGAGCCAGCGGGCACCTGCTGTCCTGTACTTCACGATCAAGGGCGGCCCGACCGACGACCGGTTGCTGAGCGTCTCGTCGCCGCTCGTCATCCGCATCGCGCTGCATGAAAGCATGACGAAAAACGGCATGGCGACGATGAAGGATCTCGACGGCGGCATCGACGTGCCCGCGAACAGCACGATCAAGTTCCAGGAAGGCGGCAAGCACGCCATGCTGTTCGACGTGAACCCGGGCGTGAGTGCGAACGAGAAGGTGCAGCTGAACTTCACCTTCGCCAGCGGCACGATCCTCCAGACCTTCGCGCCGACCCGAGCGCCCGGCAGCTAAACGGCCCATGAGCAGCCGCGCGCTGACCGACGGCGAGACCGCCCTCGCACGCAGCGTGTTCGGCGATGCGATCGATTATGCACGCGTGCGCATCCACCAGCGCAAATGGGCGTTCTTCCAGCCGCGCGGCGTCGTGATGGCGCCCGATGGCGGCATCTGGTTCCATCCGCACGGCGGTCGCTACTGCGCCGACTTCTGCGCGGGCAGCATCGATGCACAGGGCCTGTTCATCCACGAAATGACGCATGTCTGGCAGCGGCAAAAGGGCATCTACCTGCCGCTCGCCCGCCATCCCTGGTGCCGGTACGATTATGCGCTGAAACCGGGACAGCGGTTCGAGAAATACGGGCTTGAACAGCAGGCAGAAATCGTCCGGCATGCCTTCCTGATACGCGAAGGGCACACCGTTGCCGGTGCGCCCTTGCTCGACCAATATCGGTCGATCCTGCCGTTCGGCATTATTTGATGAACACCTCGACGCGGCGCGCTTCGGCCTTGGTCGCCGTGGTGTCGGTGACCGCTTCGGGCTTTACCAGCGCGATAGCGGCATCCGGAATAGACGCCGCGACCAGCGCCGCCTTCACCGCCTCTGCCCGCTTTTTCGACAGGGCAGCATTGGCCGTCGCATTGCCGGTCGGATCGTTAAAGCCCGATACACCGATTCCGCTGCCGGGATGGGCATCGAGGTATGTCTTGAGCGCGAGTGCCGCCGGTCCGAATGCCGGAACGACTTCAGCCTTCGCAGTGTCGAAGTAGACTTTTACCACGGGCTTGCCGTCCAGCACTTCGCTGGTGACGCCGGCACCGTCAGGGACGGCAACGGTCTCCGGTGCAGTTGCAACCGCCGCCGCGACATTCTCGTCCGTCGTCGCAGGTGCCGAGACATCGGTCGCTACGTCGGTTGGAGCGGGCGGCGCAACCGGTACCGGGCGCAGGAAGAACCACCACAATAGACCCAGCAACAAAGCACCGAGAATCAACCACCAGAGCCAGCCAAGAACCCCCTTGGGTTCGTCATCGGCCACCTCATGCGAAATTGGCGACGACATTACGGGTGCCACATTCGGCGTTTTCTCGAACGCCGACTTCATCGTGTCCGCACCGACCGAGATGGTATCGCCGACACTGTCCGCAATGCCTTTCGCGGCATCGACCGACGTTGCCGCACCGGCTGCGATAGCCGCGCCTGCTCCGGCAGCCAAGCCAAGCGCTGCACTCTTGTCCGCGGCGATGGGTGTCGCAGCCGCGGTTCCCGCCTTGGCGAAAAGATGAAGCAGCCCGAAATGTTCGAGCAGCATGTAATATACCGTAACGCGGTTCTTGAAATTCACGCCCTTCAGCCGCTCGCCAACCTTGGCGATAGCGCCGTCCAGTTCTTCGTCGGACTGCATCAGTCCTAACTTCTTCTTCAGGAAATTTTCGCGGACACGGCCCAGTTCAGCAGGGTCGGTATACGATACTAGCGACGAATCTGCCTTCTGCAACGCAATGCCGCAATAGCGTACGATCCCAGCAATGACGCCATCATCGGCATCAGGAACGAATTTCTTGACGTCTGCCGCCCAATCCTTGTCCATCTGGTCCTCCAGCATCAATCATCCGCACCGCGCGGGCGTCAAAAGCTACTCCCCGGAGAACCAAACGCAAACTCGAAAACGAGAGAAGGGAGGATGACGCTTCAGGCTCGTGCAACCCCGACCATCGCGGCGCGCAGCAGCCGATCCTTGATCATGTAGCCGGCCTGCATTTCCTGCACGATGGTGCCTGGCTCTTGGTCGCTCGGCAGTTCGATCATCGCCTGGTGCTTGTTGGGGTCGAGCTTTTCGCCGACGCTCACAATACGGGTGATGCCGTTGCGTTCGAACACCTTGTCGAGTTCGCGTCCCGTAGCTTCCAGGCCGGTGACCAGTCCCTTGAACTTGTCGTCGGCACGCAGATCCGCAGGAATCGCGTCGAGTGCGCGCGCCAGGTTATCGGCAACCGACAGCACGTCGCGCGCGAAATTGGTCGCGGCATAGGCGCGCGCGTCGGCGGCTTCCTTCTCGAAGCGGCGGCGGACGTTCTGCGTCTCGGCCTGTGCGTAGAGCACGGCGGCCTTCGCTTCGGCGAGTTCGCCTTCCAGCAGCTTCAACTGGCCTTCCGTGTCCGGTTCGGCCGGTCCGCCCTCGGCCACCATCGCCTCTTCGGCATGCAGGTCTTCGACGCGGGTTTCTTCTTCGCTCATGTTACTCAATCTCGCCAGATCTTGGTCAGGGTTTGTGCGGTGAAGTCCACCATGGGAACGACCCGCGCATAGTTCAACCGTGTGGGTCCGATGACGCCGACGACGCCGACGACACGTCCGTCACGGCCGTGATAGGGTGCCGCTATCACCGACGAGCCCGAAAGGGCAAACAGCTTGTTCTCCGCACCGATGAAGACTTTGGCGGCAGAGGCATCGTGCGCAGAGCCGAGCAATCCCGCGATCGCCTCCTTGCCTTCGATCTCGTCGAGCAGCTGCCGCACACGATCGAGATCGGTCATGGCGGTGTCGTCGATCAGGTTTGCAGCACCGCGGACGATCAGCACCGGCCGCGCTGCGCCATCTTGCGACCAGATCGCCAGACCGCGTTCGATCAGGTCCTGCGATGCCACATCGAGCGCCGCGCGTTCAGTCCGCAGTTCACCCGCGATCCGCACCTGCGCTTCGGTAAGCGTCAGTCCGGACAGGCGGGCGGACATATAGTTGCTCGCTTCGGACAGCGCGCTCCCGGTCAGCGTATCGGCGACGGCGATCACGCGGTTCTCAACGGAGCCATCGTCGCCCACCAGCACTGCCAACGCCTGCCCCCGCGCGAGCGGCACGAAGGCGAATTGCCGGACCCGCGTCTCGCGCGGCGGTACGAGCACCAGCCCTGCACAGGCCGATAGCCCCGAAAGTGCTGCCGATGCGGCAGCCAGGGCCTCCTCTACCGGTGCGGACGCGGTCAGCCGTCCCTCGA
This sequence comes from Sphingomonadales bacterium UBA1936, assembly GCA_002336985.1. Taxonomy (GTDB): domain Bacteria; phylum Pseudomonadota; class Alphaproteobacteria; order Sphingomonadales; family Sphingomonadaceae; genus Sphingomonas_O. Next base: position 11,042 of record DDFE01000190.1, on the reverse strand, counting down.
TCACCGCGCGTTCCTGCGGACTGGGCTCCGCCGCTTGCATCATCCCGTCGACGAAAAGGCGCAGGCCGCTTTCGGTCGGCATTCGCCCGGCGGAGGTATGCGGATGACTCAGCAGCCCCGCTTCCTCCAGGTCCTGCATGACGTTGCGGATCGATGCGGGGGAAAGGTTGAGGCCGGACAGTTTCGAAATCGTCCGCGAACCGACCGGCGCACCCGAATCGAGATACTGCTCGACGACGACGCGAAACACGTCGCGCGCGCGGGTCGTCAGTTCGGAAACGGGGGCACTCATGCTGTCGATGTAGGGCGCTGCACCCGAACCCGCTAGCGCCGCCGGGAGATGACGAGCGCGACGATGCCAACCATCGCGAGAACCGCGCCCCAGACGATCCAGATATGCTGGTCGAGCATGAAGCTCGACTGCGGCCACATGACGAGGCCGCTGCCCTGCCCCATCCACAACAAGCCCATCAGCAGCGCCGCCAGACCAAGAACTCTCAAAAGCCGCTTCATTTCCGCTCTCCCCATTTCGGCTGGCGCGTTTTGACCTGCAAAGCTAGATGCCCGCTTCCCGAACGAAAGGACACGACAAATGCGCCCATCAGGCCGCGCCCCCGACCAGATGCGCACCATCAGCATCGAACCCGGCTTCACCAAGCATGCAGAGGGCTCATGCCTGATCTCGTTCGGCGAAACCCGCGTGCTGGTGACTGCGAGCCTCGAAGAGCGCGTCCCTCCCTTTCTGCGCGGCAAGGGCGAGGGCTGGGTGACGGCCGAATACGGCATGCTGCCCCGCGCGACGCATACCCGCGGCAGCCGCGAGGCCGCCAAGGGCAAGCAGTCGGGCCGGACGCAGGAAATCCAGCGCCTCATCGGCCGCTCGCTGCGTGCTGTCATGGACATGAAGGCACTGGGCGAGCGCCAGATCACCATCGATTGCGACGTCATCCAGGCAGATGGCGGCACGCGCACTGCCTCGATCTCCGGCGCATGGGTCGCGCTGCGTATCGCGATCGACAAGCTGATGGCCTCGGGCGCGCTGACGGTCGACCCGATCAAGGCGCAGGTCGCGGCGGTCAGCTGTGGCATCTACGAAGGCACGCCGGTGCTCGACCTCGACTATATCGAGGATTCGAACGCGCATGCGGACGCGAACTTCGTGCTGCTGAGCGACGGCAATATCGCCGAGGCGCAGGCGACGGCCGAGGGCGCGACCTATGATGAGGAAGCCCTGCTCCGCCTGCTCCGCCTCGCGCGCATCGGCTGCAAGGACATCTTCGCGGCACAGCTGGCGGCAACCGGTCGGTGAAGAAGCTCCAGCCGGGCCGGCTGGTGATCGCCAGCCATAACGAGGGAAAGGTCGCCGAATTCCGCGCGCTGCTCGCACCCTATGGCATGGACCTGATCTCGGCGAAGGTGCTCGACCTGCCCGAGCCGGAGGAAACCGGAACGACCTTTTCGGCGAACGCGCTGCTGAAGGCTGTTTCGGCGTGCGACCTGTCCGGCCTGCCCGCGCTTGCCGACGACAGCGGCCTCTGCGTCGNNGCGATGGGCAAGGTCGAGGACAAGCTGAAGGCGCTGGGACCGAACGTCTCGCGCGCCGCGCATTTCACCTGCACGCTTACGGTCGCCTGGCCCGACGGCAGCGATGCCGAGTTCGAGGGCCGCATCGAAGGCACCCTGACCTGGCCGCCGCGCGGCGCGCTGGGCCATGGATACGACCCAGTCTTCGTGCCGCTCGGTGAAACGCGGACATTCGCGGAACTAAGCGCGGACGAAAAGAACGCGATCAGCCATCGGGCGATGGCGTTCAAAAAGCTGGTCGACGCGCTGTTTTAGCGCATCGCGACGCTGATAACATTTCCTGCTGGCAGGTACCGGCACACGAAATAATCGTCCTGCGCGTTCGACGCGACGGCGCAGCCGACTTCCTTGGTCGAGGGCCAGACGATCTGGGTGTAGTGCCCGACATCGCTCCAGTCGCCGGTACGGCTGACTTCGGGGAAACGGCCGGGCTTGAAGTCCTTCTTTTCCTCGATCAGCGGCTGCATCATTTCCGCAAAGCTGAACGCGCCCTTCGTCCCCATGAACAGGTTCTCGCCTTCGCGCGGATAGGCGCCCGATTGAGGGTCGTGATCGAACACCCGACTCGCCGCGAGCTTCTTCGCATAGACGAGCGCCGAGGCCGCGAGTTCATCGTTCCACACGAGCGGCGCCGAACCATAGGCGGCACGCGTATCGTTATGCGCCTTCATCACCACATCACGCATCAGCGAAGCGCTGCGCGGTGCTGGCGTCGTGTCGTACCAATAATCGACACGTTGCTGCGGCTGGGATGGCGCAAGCGTTGGCACGAGCACCAACAGGGCGATAAGGGCTGTCCTGATCATGAGGACAGACTTTGGCCCAACGCACTTAACGGTCGGGAACCGGGAATGTTTAATGCCGTGCTAAGCACGATGCCGCTGGCGCTCTACATCCACTGGCCGTTCTGCGTGTCGAAGTGCCCTTATTGCGACTTCAACAGCCATGTCCGCGCGTCGGTGGACCAAGAGGCATGGGCCGACGCCCTGCTGAAGGACCTCGCATACGAAGCGGCCTTGATGCCGGGGCGGACGCTGGGGTCGATTTTCTTCGGTGGGGGCACGCCATCGCTGATGCCACCCGCAACGGTCGCGGCATTGATCGACGCTGCGCGGCGGCACTGGCCGGTCGCCGACGATCTGGAGATCACCCTGGAGGCTAACCCCTCGTCGGTCGAAGCGGCGCGGTTTGCCGATCTCGCGGCGGCGGGCGTGAACCGCGTGTCGCTCGGTATCCAGGCACTCGATGATGCGACGCTGGGGTTTCTCGGCCGTGCACATTCGGTGAAGGAAGGGCTTGCGGCGCTCGATACGGCTCAGAGGCATTTCGGGCGGGTCAGCTTCGACCTGATCTATGCGCGGCCTGACCAAAGTGCTGCGGGATGGAACGCCGAACTGGCGCAAGCCCTCTCGTTCGGGACCGAACATCTCTCGCTCTACCAGCTGACGATCGAGCCCGGCACCCGGTTCGCAACACTATTCGACAAGGGCGACCTCGTCCCGCTGGACAACGAAGCCGCTGCCGACATGTTCGAAGCCACGCGAGCCCGGTTGTCCGCTGCGGGACTACCCGCCTACGAAATATCCAACCACGCGCGGCCGGGCGCGGAGAGCCGGCACAACCTGACCTATTGGCGTTATGGCGACTATCTCGGCATCGGCCCAGGCGCGCATGGGCGTCGCAACGGCGTCGCGACTGTCCGCCACAAAAAGCCGGAAAACTGGATCGCCGCCGTCACCCGCAACGGTCACGGCACGCAGACCG
>DDFE01000190.1:0-7623 GCA_002336985.1 Sphingomonadales bacterium UBA1936 | reverse complement strand
TTCGGCGTCCTCGACGCGATCCTGACCGAAGTGGTCGCGGACTAGAAGCCGCGCGGTGCGGCGTCGACGACGGTAAAGCCGCCCGGCCCGGCCTGCTGGACCTCCAGCGCGCGCTCGGCCACGCCATCGCGCCCGAAGCGGAACGCGCCGTCGATGCCCGTGAACCCGCCCGCATCGGCAAGGCGAGCAACCGGGAACGGCGCCCCGAACGCCCAGTCGCTGCCGATACGTGTCACGAGCAGGACCGAGTCGTACCCGAGGCTCGCCAGGCGATATGCACCCTTGCCGAAACGGGTGCGGTATTTGGTCGCGAGCTGGTTGTAGACGCCGTCGCTGACGCTTGCGAACCAGGCGCCACGCAGCGCAGGATTTGCGCCGAGCGCCCCTTCGGCGTTCCACAATTCGGTGCCGAGCATGCGGGCGGCAGCACCACCCTTTGCGCGCACCATCGGCGCGAACTGAACAGCGGCACGCGCCGAATCAGCGACCAGCACGGCTTCATAGGCCGAGGAGGCGGAGAGTCGCGTGACCGCCGCCGACATAGACCCTGCGTTGCGGTCGAACGTCTGCAGCGACACGACCTGCCCGCCCGCGCTTTCGACGCTGCGCAGGAATGCAGTGGAGGCGCGCTGGCCATAGAGGCCCGAGGGAATGAGCCCCGCGAACTTCGTCACGCCCTTGCTGCGCGCGAACTGCACGACGCGGTCGATCGACTGCGCGGGCGCAAAGCCCATGACATAGACGCCGTTCCCGGCGACACTGGCGTCGTTCGAGAAGCTGACCACCGGAATTCGCGCCGAGCGCGCGACCGGAGCGACAGCACGGACATCGTCGGCGAGCAACGGCCCCAGGATCAGGCGATTGCCCTCTGCAATCGCCTTTTGCGCGGCAGCGGCGGCACCGCCCGCCGTGTCGTACATCGTCACGCGGATCGTTTTCCCGCCCGTGTCGAGCACAGCCATGTTAGCGGCATTGGCGATCGATTCGCCGACACCTGCATTCGGTCCCGACATCGGCACGAGCAGCGCTACGCGGTTACGCTGGGTATCGGTCGGCAATGTCCCCGTTTCCGGGCGGGTCGGCGGCGCGACGGGACCGGTGGGGCGCGGCGGCCCCTTTGGCACGACCTGACACGCGGAAAGAGCCATCGCGCCCACGATCGCGAACCACTTGCCTGCGCGGGCGATTTGCCCCAGCGCGCCTGCCTCTGCCATGAGCCGTCTTCCCCTATGAACGCAAAACTCGCCCCCGGCCTCTACATCGTCGCGACCCCGATCGGCAATCTCGGCGATTTGAGTCCCCGCGCCGCCGGCATCCTGCGCGATGCGGACGTGCTGTGCGTCGAGGACAGCCGCGTCACGGGCAAGCTGCTGAGCCATATCGGCGTGAAGCGGTCGATGCTGCCGTATCACGATCACAACGCCGACAAGGTACGCCCGCAACTCATCGCGCGCATGGCAACCGAATCGGTCGCGCTGACTTCGGATGCAGGCACGCCGCTCATCTCCGATCCGGGCTACAAGCTGGTGCGCGACGCGCGAGAGGCAGGGATAGCCGTCGTGACCATCCCCGGCCCCTGCGCCGCTGTCGCCGCGCTGACCGTCGCCGGCCTGCCGACCGACCGGTTCCTTTTCTTGGGGTTCCTGCCCTCCAAGGCGAAGGCGCGCGACGACGCGATCGCCGAAATCGCCAGCGTGCGGGCGACACTCGTCTTTTACGAATCCGGCCCTCGGCTCGGCGTGACGCTGGCAGCGCTCGCGAAGGGGCTCGGCGACCGTGAGGCCGGTGTCGCGCGCGAGTTGACCAAGGCCTATGAGGAATGCGTGACCGCCCCGCTCTCGGCGCTTGCCGCGCGCTATACGGACGCACCGCCCAAGGGGGAGATCGTCATCGTCGTCGCGGCGCCCGGCGAAGCGACGTTCGCGATCGACAGCGATGCTGCGTTGCTCGATGCGTTGAAAACCCTGTCCGTGGGGCAAGCTGCGAGCGAAGTGGCCAAACTGACCGGCATCGACCGCCGCACGCTTTATTCCCGCGCGCTCGAACTCAAGGGCAGTGCGTGAGCCGCCAGCGGGCTGAACAAGCCGGCCGCCGTGCCGAGACCATTGCGGCCTGGTACCTGCGCCTGAAGGGCTGGCGCATAGTCGACCGGCGTGTCCGCACGCCTGTGGGCGAAGTCGACATCGTCGCGCGACGGCTCGGCATGACTGCTTTCGTCGAAGTGAAGGCCCGCAACACCGTCGCAGGGCTCGATCACGCCATCGATCATCACCGTTTGCGCCGGGTCGCAGCGGCGGCATCGGCGATTTCCGCGCGTCCGTCCTTTCCAAAGGGTGACATCCGCATCGATGTCATTCTAATCGCACCGGGACGAATCCCGAAGCACCTGCCGAATGTCTGGACCGGATGATATGAGCCTGCGCATCGCCTTTCAGATGGATCCCATGGAGGGTCTGAACATCGCGAGCGATTCGACGTTCGCGCTGATGCTGTCGGCGCAGGCGCGCGGGTACAGTTGCTTCCACTATCTCGCGCCCGATCTGACCTGGACCGGCAAGCGGCTGGTCGCGCATGCGCATCCGGTGAAAGCCTGGCGCGATGCGGGCAAGCATTTCGAGTTCGATGCGCCGCTTCGCCTCGACCTCGGCAGCGATGTCGACGTTGTCTGGATGCGGCAGGATCCGCCGTTCGACCTGGGCTATATCACCGCGACACATTTGCTCGAGCGCATCCAGCACGAGACGCTGGTGCTCAACGACCCGGCGAACGTCCGCAATGCGCCCGAAAAGCTGTTCGTGCTCGATTACGCCCGCTTCATGCCGCCGACGATGATCACGCGCTCGATCGACGAGGCGCGCGGTTTCCTGGCCGAACATGGCGAAATCGTCGTGAAGCCGCTGCACGGCAACGGCGGCAAGGCGATCTTCAAGGTCGGTAGCGACGGCGCGAACCTGTCTTCGCTGATCGAGGTGTTCAATGCGGCCTATGTCGAGCCGCACATGATCCAGGCATTCCTGCCGAGCGTGGTCGCGGGCGACAAGCGCATCGTGCTGGTCGACGGCGTGGTCGCGGGCGCCGTCAACCGCATTCCCGGGGAAGGTGAAATCCGGTCGAACCTCGCAGTCGGCGGGAAAGCCGCCAAGACCGAATTGTCGGCACGCGAGATCGAAATCTGCGAAGCGCTCGGTCCCGAACTGAAGCGTCGCGGACTGCTGTTCGTCGGCATCGATGTGATCGGCGGCGAATGGCTGACCGAAATCAATGTCACTTCGCCGACCGGCATCGTCGCGATCGACCGGTTCAACGGAACCGATACCGCCGCCGTGATTTGGGAGGCCGTCGAGGCAAGGCTGGCGGACCGGAACTGATCCAAATGAGTGAGTTGATTTTCAAGTGGGTCGAGGATGGCGGCTATCTGGGCGTCTTCCTTTTGATGCTGCTCGAAACCGTATTTCCGCCGATCCCGAGCGAGGTCATCATGCCGCTGGCGGGCGTCGTCGCGGCGCGTGCCGAAATGTCGTTGCCTGGTGTCATCGCCGCGGGAACTGCCGGCGCAATGGTCGGCAACGTCATCTGGTACTGGGTTGCGCAGGCGATGGGTCTCGACCGCTTTCGCCCTTTGATCGAACGATACGGGCGCTGGCTTACCATCGACTGGGCGGAAATCGAACGCGCGCATCGCCTGTTCGACAAGCATGGCGGGACGTTGGTGTTTGTCGGACGGATGTTGCCGACGGTGCGGTCGCTGGTTTCGATTCCGGCTGGCCTGCTCAAGATGCGGTTCGTTCCATTCGTGCTGTGGTCCACCATCGGGTCGGCGATCTGGACTGCCGCGCTTGCGCTGAGCGGATGGGTGCTGGGGCATGAGTTCGACAAGATCGAAACCATCCTTGGGCCGCTGTCGCTGGTCGTTATCGCGGGCGCGGGCGGATGGTATTTATGGCGGCTCGCCACATGGAAACCCGCGAAACGCTGATTCGCGCTCGGCAAACAGGTTTGTGCATATTTTACGCATTTTGACGGACAACTTGGCCGACAGGTCTGCCATGAGCAAAATTTGACCCTAGGTTTTTAGCGGTTTTCTGCACCGCACCATTCTGGATCGAGTGTTACTCGGCAAATAACCATTCCGCGCGAGATTCCCGAAACGATGTTTGGGGTTTTCGCATGACATATTTTCGCCTGCCGCTTTACTCGACTGCCGCTGCAATCGCGCTGACCGCCGCATCCGCTGCGAGCGCGACCGACCTGACGTTCACTGCGAACCTGGTCAACGTCTGCATCCTGTCGGTCAACCAGCAGGGTACGCTCGCGGCAACGACAGACGGCAAGACGCTGAGTTCGGAAGCGAGCGGCGGTGCTCCGGCAGCACTTGCCGTGGTCGCCGTCGGCACCAACCCGACAATCAGCTTCACGGCGCCGTCGCTGCAGTCGCCCAGCGGCTGGACGGGTTCGCCCACGACCAGCATCAAATACCAGTCCACGTCGGGCGCCAACCGCGCCTATACAACGGCGGCGTCGACGGCACCGCTCAGTGCGCTCATCGACGTGTTCACCGTCAATTCGAAAGTCGACAGCACGACCGGCTTCGCTGGCGGGCAATATGTCGTCCGCACGACTGTCACCTGCCAACAGCCATGAAACGCATCGCTACCCTGATCGTGATCCTGGCGGCCATCGTCCTGCTGGCGGCGACGCCGTCACTGGCGGTGGGCCTCGGCCCGCTTTCGAAAGCGGGTGTGACGGACGCGTCGGGCAAGGCTTTCTACCTGACGCTCTACAACCCGTATCATGAGCGTGCCGCGTTCTCCGTTTACGCTGTCGCGAACGACGATGACGCAGCAGCGCCGCGGGTCCGTGTACCGCAGGAACCGCTTCCCCTGAAACCCGAAGCTTCACGGAAATTCACAGTCATCGTGACCGACCTCGCCCCCGGCGAGACCTACAAGTTCCGCGTCTGTGCGGAACGCTATCTGACCAAGGACGAACCGATCCATGCGCGCGTATGCTCTCGCCTCACTGCTCGCCGTATCCCTGCTGGCGCAGGCGTCTCCGTTGCGAGCCTCAACTGACGGCCTCTACCTGCCGCAGAGCCCGACGGGTCCGGGTGGCGAGGACAGCATCGAGACTGCCGAGGGGACACGCTGTCGCCAGAGCATGAGCAACAACAACGCCTATGTGGACATGGGCGTCGTTGGAAAGTCGTCGCGCAACCCCGGCAACGTCAGCAGTTTTTACAGCGGTGATACCGGCGATTCGGCCACGGCCTATGCGCGCGTGACCATTCCGCTCGGCAAGAAGCCGGGCCGCCTCGACTGCACGCGGCTGTACGACATGGAAATCGCGCGTTTGAAGCGCGAGATCGAACTGCTGAAGCTCAACGCGCAATAGCTCACGAGATTTTCCGGAACACCATCATCTCGCCGATCTGACGGGTGGAACCGGCATGAAACCCTGCCTCGCCTTGCCAGTCGGACGGGTTCCGGAACGTTCCGAACATCATGTCGAACAGCGGGATATCGCCGTAGTTGTACGCGTGGACACCACGTTCGTGATGAATCGAATGGCTCTCCGGACGCTGGACGACATATCCCAGCCAATGCGGCGTGCGCATATTCACATGCTGGAAAATGCCGGGAATGGTCGTCAGAACCGCCACGACGAACGTCGCCTCGGGTGAAAGCCCGACGATACCAACAAGGCATAGCGATCCGAGCAGCGCCCATCCCGCCATGTCCAGCGGATGGAAGTAATAGGCGCCCCAGATGTCTACGCGTTCGGCGCTGTGGTGCATCTGGTGCGTCAGGCGCCAGAGCGGGTCGAACCGGTGCATGGTCCGGTGCCACCAGTAGATGCCGAACTCCAGGACCAGAAATCCGATGACGACCTGAACCACGAATGGCAGTGCGCTGGCGTCGAACAGCTGGCGCGCACCGAACCACTCGTCCCACAGGAAGGGTGCGGTGGCGGCAATGACGAAGTACAGGATCGCGGAGGCGATACCCATCACGCGCCAGAACGCCACATCGGGAAAATGACGCGCGCGAGCCACCGCATCGGCAACCGCAAAGCCGGCGAAGATCGCGAGAACGATGTAATGATATGCCGTCATTGTTTGCCCCCAAACAAATCCGGCACCGAAGCTAGACCGAAAAGGCTTGCGGTTCCAGTGTGCGGTCAGGCGCGCGGATGGGCGTTGCGATAGACGTCCAGCAAATGCGCCGCATCGACCGACGTGTAGATCTGCGTCGATGTCAGGCTGGCATGGCCCAGCAACTCCTGCAGCGACCTTAAATCGGCGCCGCGCGCCAACAGGTGCGTTGCAAAGCTGTGGCGAAGGGCGTGCGGAGTCGTGCGATCGGCCAGCCCGAGCCGCGCCCGTGCCACCCTGACCGATCGCCGCACCGTCGAAGGATCGAGCGCCCCGCCGCGCACACCGCGGAACAGCGGTGCATTTTGTTCAAAGGGATGCGGACAAGCCGCCACATAATCGTCGATCGCCGTCCGGACCTGCGCCAGCAGCGGCACCATACGGGTCTTGTCGCGCTTGCCGGTCACCGCCATCACATCGCCGAGCGGCAGCACGGCTCCCGTCAGGCCCAGCGCCTCCCCGATGCGCAGCCCCGCGCCATAGAGCAGCAGCAGGATCGCCCAGTCCCGCGCAGAGATCCAGCCTTCGCGCCCCTGCCCGGCGACATCCTCGGCCAGCGCCATAGCTTCGGCGGGAGATACCGGCCGCGGAACGCCGCGTTTGACCTTGGGCCCGCGCATGCGCGGCATCGCGTCCTCGCCACCCGCGAACTCGACGAAGCAGCGGATCGCCGACAGTTCGCGCGCGGCACTGGCGTTGCACAGCCCCTCGGTCCTGCGACCGGCAAGGTAATCACGGAGCTGGTTGGTGTCGGGCGTCGTCGAACCACCCAAATAGACGACCAGCCGCTCGGCGGTCGCGACATAGGCGCGCACGGTATGCGGCGAACGGCGGCGGTCGCGGGCGAGGTGCGCCGCGAATGCCGCCACGAAATCAGCCACCTGAGGCCTCAGACAATGGTCTGCCCCGTCTTCGCCCAGTCGGCGAGAAAGCCTTCGATGCCCTTGTCGGTCAGCGGATGGTTGAACAGCGCCTTGATGACCGCAGGCGGCGCCGTCATCACGTCAGCGCCAATGCGCGCCGATTCCAGTACATGGATGGGGTTGCGGATGCTCGCGACCAGGATCTGCGTCTCGAACGCGTAGTTGTCGTAGATCACACGGATATCGCGGATCAGGTCCATGCCGTCGGTACCGATATCGTCGAGGCGGCCGACGAACGGCGAGATGAAGGTTGCGCCTGCCTTCGCCGCGAGCAGCGCCTGGTTCGGCGCGAAGCACAGGGTCACGTTCACCTGCGTCCCGTCGCCGCTCAGTGCCTTGCAGGTCTTGAGGCCGTCGATAGTCAACGGCACCTTGATGCAGACATTGTCCGCGATCTTCCGCAGCACTTCGGCTTCGCGCATCATCGTTTCATGGTCGAGCGCCACGACTTCGGCCGATACCGGGCCGTCGACGATGCCGCAGATTTCCTTCACGACCTCCAGGAACTTGCGTCCAGACTTGTTGATCAGCGAGGGATTGGTGGTGACG